>BDTD01000005.1 GCA_002897635.1 bacterium BMS3Abin11
CTAGGGAACCTCTGATCAATTCATGAACTCGTATCTTACGCCTAAAATATCCAGTTTTTTCGTTGCAAACCTTCGCAATAGCTAGCTATTACGTGCGATTTACGCCTCAAACCTGAATATTTTAGATCGCAATCTACTTCGTCCAGAATTAATCAGAGGTTCCCTAGTGTTGAAGTTTTATTACTTTGAAGTATGATTCAATATATACCAGACACTATTCTTACCTATGAGTAGAGCATGCCCAATTTAAAATCCCAGTCAGTCCGCCTGATCCCCATTTTAGCTTTTGCGTTGCTTGCTAATTCCAGCGCTAGCTACGCCATAGCCAAATGCCAGGATGCTGATGGCAAATGGCATTATGGGGACAATGCAGCTACTGTCTGCGGAAATGCTAAAATAACGATTATTGATAAGACGGGACGTAAGATCGAAGAAATAGATGAGCCGTTGACGTTAGAGGTAATAAATGCGCAAAAAGCAGAGGAAAAGCGCAAAAGGCTGGAGGAGAAACTGCGCACCAAACGTGAACTGGAAAAGAAACGTATTCTGGCTATCTATCCCGGTGAAGACAGTATTATTCGCGCGCGGGATGACAGACTTAAGGGCATGGACAAAAACATCAGACTGCAGGGAGAGTTGCTGGATACTATGCGGTTTGATATGAAAGGACTGGAAGCAAAAGCGAATACAGCAAATGAAAAAGAGAAGAAAAAACTTGAGATGCGGATAAAAACGAAACAGGAAAATATTGATGATTATTATCAGGTAATTACCCATTTACGACGTGAGCGCGAACAAACCGCTGATAAATATAAGGAAATCCTGAAAGAATTCCGTGAACTGTCTACCGAATGAGCTGATTCATGTGCCTTTTGAGTGGTTTGTTTCCAGTTGCAGCAGGCTGGAAAAGGTCTTGTTTGTTATGCCATTTACATTCTTCGCAATAACCACATAAAAAGCATTGATTGACACGGGCGCTCTAATTCTGAAGAATCGTCCGACTACACACCGCCCGAATAATCTAGCAAGGAGTTTCTGAGCAATGATCAAACCTCACGGTTCCGATGAGTTGAATCCGTTATTTGTTTACGATAAGGAAAAGCACGAAGCATTATCCAGAGAGGCAGAATCCCTGCCTTCCATGACACTGAGTTCATCAGCAGCCGGTAATGCCGTCATGTTGGGTGCTGGTTACTACAATCCGTTAACCGGGTTCATGAATGTCGCAGATGCTGTTTCCTGCGCTGATAAGCTGACGACGACTGACGGTATCTTCTTTCCGGTACCCGTGCTGAACCTGACAGAAAAAGCCGAAGGCTTTGCTGTCGGTGACCGTATCGCCTTACGCGACCCGAATGTGGAAGGTAATCCGGTACTTGCTGTACAAACCGTTACAGCTATCGAAAATGTCAGTGATGAGCAGATGGCACTGATGACGGAAAAAGTTTACCGTACGAACGACCCGGAGCATCCAGGTGTTGCTGCTTTTAATGCTCAGGGTCGGGTTGCAGTCTCCGGACCGATCGAAGTGCTGAATTTTAGTTATTTCCAGTCCGATTTTCCTGATACCTTCCGTACTGCGGTCGAGATCAGGCATGAAATTCAGGAGCGTGGATGGAAAAAGATTGTTGCCTTCCAGACCAGAAATCCTATGCACCGTGCGCATGAAGAGCTGTGCAAGATGGCAATGAAGGCCGTTGATGCAGACGGTTGTGTTATCCACATGCTACTGGGCAAGTTGAAGCCAGGTGATATTCCTGCCCCTGTGCGCGATGCCGCCATACGTAAGATGGTAGAACTTTATTTCCCACCTAACTCTGTGATGATAACCGGTTATGGCTTCGACATGTTGTATGCCGGTCCTCGTGAAGCTGTATTGCACGCTTTATTCCGTCAGAACATGGGTGCGACACATTTCATTATTGGTAGAGATCATGCCGGTGTCGGCGATTATTATGGTGCGTTTGATGCGCAGACCATTTTTGACGAAGAGGTACCTGCGGGTGCTCTGGAAATAGAAATATTTAACGCTGACCACACAGCCTATTCGAAAAAATTGCACAAGATTATCATGATGCGCGATGCGCCGGATCACACCAAAGACGATTTTATTCTTCTTTCCGGTACCCGTGTGCGCGAAATGCTGGGCAATGGCGAAGCACCTCCGCCAGAGTTTTCGCGTCCAGAAGTCGCACAAATACTGATGGATTATTATCAGAGCCTGGATTGATCTATCCAAGTTATTGAAAAACCATCTGTTTTCAGGTGGCTTTTCTTGTTTATTCAAAATGGGGAATTATTACAGAACTCTGGTATTATAATTGGTTCACACTGGATTTTGCGGGTCAATAAATCACACTTATGGCGGCTAATGCAATACTGATTAGTCTTACGAACAACAAGGCATTACAGTTCCATCCCTGTAAAAGTCCTGTCGTATGCGTGATATTGAAAGTATTCACGCCAGAATGACAAGGTGGTTCAGGGTCTGATGGTATTTCGATGAGGTTTGTGACCCAGTGAAAAGTATTTCAGACCGTCGTTTTACGGCGGTTAGAAATTTATCTATAGATAATTGATAGCAATAAATAAAGGAGCTAAACAATGCCTACTTACGTTCGTACTGAGAAATGCGATGGTTGTAAGGGACAGGACAGGACTGCATGCATGTACATATGCCCGCATGATCTGATGCGTCTCGACAAAGACGGGTCTGAGACCGGCCATGCAATGAAAGCCTACAACCAGGAACCCGAGCAGTGCTGGGAATGTTATTCCTGCATTAAAATCTGCCCACAGAATGCTATTGAATGCCGTAGCTATGCTGACATTACCCCATTGGGTGGCATGGTTCAGCCTCTGCGTGGTTCAGATGCCATCATGTGGACCATCAAATTCCGCAATGGCAACATGAAGCGCTTCAAGTTCCCGATTCGTACCACTGCTGAAGGTTCAACTGATCCTTTCGCCGGCCTACCGGAGCCTGTTGATGCAGAAATTGGTGATCACAGCACGCTGTTCACTAAGGGCACTCACTCCTGTGATATGAGCCAGTTCAACGCTTCTTAAGCGGTGGACTAGTTTTTTTGTAAGAGAACACTTAAGTTTAGGAAGATATTATGTCTGAATATAGTCTAGGAAATCCTGAAGTCATCGAAGAGGAAGTTGATATTCTTATTATCGGTGGCGGTATGGCGGCCTGTGGTGCAGCATTTGAACTGCAGCGCTGGAACGAGAACAAAAACCTTAAGATCAAAATGGTCGACAAAGCGGCGGTCGATCGCTCTGGTGCGGTTGCACAGGGTCTGTCAGCCATTAACACCTACATGGGTGAAAATGATCCAGCTGACTACGTACGCTACGTTCGTGGCGATCTGATGGGTATTACACGTGAAGATCTGGTCTATGATACTGGTCGCCATGTTGATGATTCTGTTCATCAGTTTGAAAAATGGGGTTTGCCTATCTGGAAACAGGAAGGCGACGAAGGCAAGAGCCTGACCGAAGGCGGCAAACCTGTTCGCTCCGGCCGCTGGCAGATCATGATCAACGGCGAGTCTTATAAACCTATCGTTGCAGAAGCTGCAAAGAAAGCCCTCGGCATCGACAACATCCAGGAACGTGTTTTCATCGTCCGTATGATCGATGATAAAAACGATCCAGGTCGTGTTGCGGGTGCTGCCGGCTTCTCTGTACGTGAGAACAAGATGTACGTCTACAGGTTCAAGGCCTGTCTGCTTGTATGTGGTGGTGCCGTGAATGTATTTCGTCCGCGTTCAGTGGGTGAGGGGTCAGGCCGCGCCTGGTACCCAGTATGGAATGCCGGATCTACCTACGCCATGGCTGCTGAGGCGGGTGCTGAACTGACACTGATGGAAAACCGCTTCGTCCCAGCCCGTTTCAAAGACGGCTACGGTCCTGTAGGCGCATGGTTCCTGTTGTTCAAAGCGAAAGCGATGAACGCCAAGGGCGAAGACTACTCTGAAAAGAATGCACACATGCTGCAGGAGCACGGTTATGGCGCTTATGTTAAAGGCCATGCCATGGGTACCTGTCTGCGTAACCATCTGATGATACATGAAATGAAGAACGGCATGGGCCCGATCTTTATGGACACGGTGACTGCTCTGGCCAACCTGGCAGAGAAGATGACACCGAAGGAAATCAAGCATCTTGAAGCCGAAGCCTGGGAAGATTTCCTCGATATGACTATCGGTCAGTGCGGCATCTGGGCGGGTGAAAACATTGAGCCGGATAAGGAGGTGTCTGAGTTGATGCCTACCGAGCCATACTTGCTGGGATCACATGCAGGTTGTGCCGGTATCTGGTGTTCAGGTCCAGAGGACCTGCCAGGCACCCCGGATCACTACCACTGGGGCTACAACCGTATGACTACCGTTCGTGGTCTGTTTACCGAGGGCGATGGCTGTGGTGCTTCCGGCCATAAGTTCTCATCAGGCTCACATGCCGGTGGTCGTATTGCTGCGAAAGCAATGATCAAATATGTTGAGGACAACAGCGACATCGTGCCTGAACTGGAACGTTCTGTCGACGAGTTGAAGGAGGAAATCTACCGCCCGGTTCAGACCTTCCTTGAGCATAAAGACTACACCACAGCAATCGATGTTAACCCGCACTATATTACTCCAAAAATGCTGCAGTTCCGTCTGCAGAAACTCATGGACGAGTACGTGGCCGGTATAGCTACCTGGTACCAGACCAACGCTGCAATGTTGGGCGTTGCCGAGCGTAAGCTGAGCATGCTGAAGGAAGACAGCCTGAAGATGCGTGCCATGGATCTGCATGAACTGCTGCGTGCGTGGGAAAACTACCACCGCATCCTGACTGCAGAAGCCCACATGAAGCACATCCAGTTCCGTGAAGAAACCCGTTATCCTGGTTATTATTACCGTACGGACTTCCTGGATCTGGACGACGAAAACTGGAAATGTTTCGTCAACTCTAATTATGATCGCAATACCGGTGAATGGACCCTCAAGAAGGTTCCATGGGTCGAGCTGATCAAGGAAGACTGAGTCCAGTAGTTTAGACTCTAAGAGTTCGTGAGGGTCCGGGTGCGAGAGCACCCGGGCCTTTTTCTGTCTGTATTTCAATGAATGCTGAAGCCGATTCAGCATTCATGGTAATAAACTACCCCGCAGCAAACTGACGGGGTATTAAATGTAGGTGCGAATTCATTCGCACAGCGATACCAATGTTTATGCACATTGTGCGAATGAATTCGCACCTACAGTTTTCGTGGCAAGCCACGGGGAATTATACCCATAGGGATTAAAAGGCTCCCTATATCAGATATTTATCGATTGAGGTCGATTATCATGAGTGACGAAAAAGATTATCTTCATCCAGACGAATTTGGAAATCTGGGGATCAATACAGACAGTGCCGTGGTGCCGGTCTACCTGGGTAAGAATGACAAATTCAAATTCAACTGCTATCCCGGCATATCCTGCTTTAATGAATGCTGCCGTAATATCGACATTGTGCTGACACCGTATGATGTACTGCGTCTGAAAAATAATCTTGGTATTACGACCACCGAATTTATTGCTAATTTTACCAACTTTTACGAAGTGGATGGGCACGGTTTGCCAGGCTTAAACCTGAAGACCAAAGATGATATGAAGGCCTGTGAATTTCTCACTGAAGGAGGCTGTGCCGTCTATGAGGATCGACCCACCGCCTGCCGGTATTACGCCCTGGGTAACATGGCAATGCGCAAGAAGGATTCAGGGGAAGCTGAAATCGGTTACTTCGTCGTTAAAGAAGATCACTGTAAGGGACATCTAGAAGACAAGGAGCAGACTGTTGCTGAATACCGGCATGGACAGGGGCTGGAAGAGTATGACGAAATGAATTTTGGCTTTCAGGAACTTGTCCTGAAGAAGAAATCCAGTGGCCCTACGGTTGGCGCACCTTCACCACGCAGTATGCAGCTCTATTTCCTGGCCACCTACGATATGGATCGTTTTCGTGAATTCATCAAGTCCCCCGGATTTATGGATGTCTTCGATCTGCCAGCCGAAGAATATGAAAAGATTATTAGTGATGAACTTGAATTGCTGAACTTCAGCCAACGTTTCCTTAAACAGGTACTGTTTGGTGAAAATACGATAGTGCAAAAAGAGAATGCCGCTAATGTACGTATGCAAAAGAAACAACAAAGAATGTCCAGAAAACAGAAAGAGTTAAATGACCAGGCCGAAGGAAAGGCCTGATTGAATACGACGAGTGTGGTGTAACATATAAATGGTTGGTTGAGATGATTCGGTTTGTGAATGAATGAATTCTTCAGATCCAAGTTCCAAGATCCAAGTTCCAAGTCAAAAGAAAAAACCACTCTGTCCTGTACTTGGATCTTGGAACTTGGATCTTGGAACTTCAGTCCTTTGTCCTTAACCCCGAATCAGGCATTTCCTTAATATAAATATCCTGCTTGGAATAGGGTATTTCTATACCTTCCTTCTGGAATCGTTTGTAGACGGCGGTGTTAATGTCATCCAGTGCACGTCCCTTTAGCACGGGTTCATTGATCCAGCATAACAGCTCAAACTCAAGCCCGGAGTCTCCGAAGTTACGAAAACGCACCCTGGGTTCAGGGAAATCACAGGCAAAGGTTGAGCGGGCGGCTACATCCAATAAACATTCACGCACCAGATCAATATCAGTGCCGTATGCCACACTGGTTTTTACCCTGACGCGGTACTTTTCATGCGGGCCGCCTGTTTCATTGATAACGGCAGTATTACCCATGATGGAATTTGGTATGGTAACCTCCACGTCATCACGGGTAAGTAATCTTGTGCTTCTTATACCAATATTACGTATTTCACCACGCAGACCATCCTGCAGTACAACGAAGTCACCGATCTTGTAAGGGGTATCTGTCATGATAAAGACCCCCGAAATAAGATTGCCAAGAGTATCTTTGGCGGCGAAACCGATAGCAATACCGAGTACCCCGGCAGATGCTAGCCAGGCGGTCATATTTATTTGCCAGGTGGTAAATAGCAGGTAGATTGCGATACTGGCGATAATGACTAGTGACAGATTTAGCAGTAAAGGCAATGTCCGTGTTGTAACTACCCCTACATCGTGATGACTTATGCTTGGTAGTATCAGACGTGTTGCGCGCAGGAAAAAAAATGCCCAAACCAGTATCAGCAGGCTGGATAACAGTGAATCAAACATAGGGATTAGCTGCCCACTTTTTGACAGGGTGTCTGCGGTAATACCAATACCAATAATCAATATAGTGAAAAAGAGTGGCTTTCGTAGCAGGAAAAGTACTTCTTCATCAAGGGTATTTCTTGTTTTCCGAAAAAGTATGAGTATATATTTGTATACGATACTGGATATGAGCCATGCGAAAAAGAAAGTGAGCAGTATGATAGCAGTAGCAATGACATAACGATTATCGCCGACAAAATTAAATACTGGCAATAGCCAGTTCATGATGGTTTCCTGCAAATCGGAAAAGAATTCCATATCAGTGGTTCTTTTTGGTTATGGTGCTGTTGTGGAGCGGGAATACGCCTTTTTTACGGTCTACGAAAAAGTGTTTCAGGGTGAAATGGATGGTCTTAAAGGCCAGCGTACCCCATGGGATATCTTCTTCAGCAAACAGTTTTGTTTCCAGGCTCTCTTCACCTGGGTAGAAATCGATATTTTTTAAATCAGCCAGGAACATCATGTAGACCTGTGAGATATGTGGCAGACTGATGACAGTATATAGACGCAGATTTTCCAGCGAGGCATTGGCTTCTTCAACACTTTCCCTCGCTGCAGCCTGTTCAAGAGTTTCCCCGTTCTCCATAAAGCCCGCAGGTAGAGTCCAGTAGTTGTTGCGTGGTTCGATTGCACGTTTGCAGAGCAGTATCCTGTCTTTCCAGACTGGCAGACTGCCTGCAACAATTTTCGGGTTCTCATAGTGGATGTCTCCACAGCTAGTACAGACATACCGCACACGGTTATCACCGTCAGGAATGCTAAGGTTTACTGCAGAGCCGCAGTTTTGGCAATAATTCATAAGAATATGTTAACCGCAGAAGGGAGAAGAGGAAAGGGGGAAAGGAGGAAAGTACGCCTTGTAGCTTTTGATTTTCCTTTCCTCCTTAAACCTGACTCACCTCCCTTGTAGGCTTATGGTAAAATCCACGCCTGATTTTTAAGGAACCTACAATGCCCAGACTACGTGCACAGCTTGCCAGTACTACTGATCCTGATTGGGTACAGGTAATTCTGGATAATTTTGATGATTTTCTGATTGATCATGCAAGCTGTGAAAGGAAGGCAATGGCATATGCCATGTCAGTAATCGTTAAGTATCCGGATCGCACTGAGATTATTCCTGATTTGCTGCAGGTGGCGCAGGATGAGCTGGATCATTTTCGCAATGTGCTGGAACTGATGGAGCAGCGCGGACTGCAGATGATCCCTGATGAGCCGGACCCGTATGTCAATCAACTGATCAAGATATGCCGGCATGGCAGGGATGAGCGATTACTGGATCGCTTACTCGTCGCATCAGTGATAGAAACTCGTGGTGCCGAGCGTTTCAGGATTATTGCCGAGGCATTAGAGGATGCAGAATTAAAAGAATTCTACCGGGATCTGTGGGCAACAGAAGCAAGACATGGCGATGTGTTTAAAAAGATGGCATTGCATTATTTTTCTGAGGAAGAGATCGACCAGCGAAGTCAGGAAATTACTGAGGCTGAAGCAGAAATTTTAGCTGGTCTTGAATGGCGAGCATCACTGCATTGAACGATATCTGTTTTCAAATATACATACAAATCAACAATGAGTGAACTGCAGGACCAGTTATCACGTCGTCGCACATTTGCCATCATTTCGCATCCGGATGCCGGTAAAACGACCCTGACCGAAAAGTTGTTGCTGTTTGGTGGTGCGATACAGCTGGCCGGGGCTGTGAAGGGGCGTAAGGCGGAGCGTCATGCCACCTCTGACTGGATGGAGATGGAGCAGCAGCGCGGTATTTCAGTCACCACTTCGGTGATGCAGTTTCCTTATCGAAATCGAATCGTCAATCTACTCGACACGCCGGGCCATGAGGACTTTTCAGAAGATACCTATCGTACCCTGACCGCCGTCGATTCGGCCCTGATGGTGATCGATATCGCCAAAGGTGTCGAAGCGCGGACGATTAAGCTAATGGAAGTGTGCCGATTGCGCACCACGCCGATCATGACCTTCGTCAACAAGATGGATCGCTTCGGCCGTGACCCACTGGAGATTCTGGATGAGGTAGAGCAGGTGCTTGATATTCGCTGCGCACCGATGACCTGGCCGATTGGTATGGGCAATGAGTTTCGCGGTGTATATCATCTCTACGAAGATCGCATCTATCTCTACGAGCAGGGCAGTAAGGCGATAGACGGCGAAGTAATTGAAGGGATTAATTCAGACGAAGCCGCTGCAAGTCTTGCCATGGTAATTGATGATTTACGGGAGGAAATAGAACTGGTGCGGGGTGCCAGTTATGAATTTTCACAGGAAGACTACCTCGCAGGCACATTGACGCCGGTATTCTTTGGCTCAGCAATCAATAATTTTGGCGTGCAAATCCTTCTCGATAGTTTCGTAGAATATGCGCCACACCCGGAATCCCGCGAGTCAAAGCAACGGCAGGTGTCGCCAGCAGAAGAAAAATTCACGGGCTTTGTGTTCAAGATCCAGGCCAATATGGACCCAGCCCACCGGGACAGGATAGCCTTCATGCGCGTTACATCAGGTAACTACCGGCGCGGCATGAAAATGCACCACGTCAGGCTGGGTCGTGATGTGATAGTCAATAATGCACTGACTTTTATGGCGGGAGAACGGTCAACCGCTGAATACGCCTGGCCGGGTGACATCCTCGGTATACATAATCATGGCACAATACAGATCGGTGATGCTTTTACCGAGGGTGAGAAACTGAAATTCCTCGGGATTCCGCATTTTGCCCCAGAGCTTTTCCGTCGGGTAATACTCAAAGACCCGCTTAAGAACAAGGCGCTGCTTAAAGGCTTGCAGCAACTCAGTGAAGAGGGTGCAACGCAATTATTCAGGCCATTGAATACCAATGAACTAATTCTAGGTGCCGTCGGCGTCCTGCAGTTTGATGTCGTTGCTTCCCGCCTTAAATCCGAGTACCGGGTTGAATGTATCTTCGAACCAGCTGGCATCACTGCTGCGCGCTGGGTCGAATCCGATGATGAGCGGGAGATTGAACTGTTAGAGCAGAAGGCGTCGAACAACCTGGCACTTGATGGCTCAGATAGTCTGACTTATCTGGCCCCGACAAGAGTGAATCTTGATCTGACGATAGAAAGGTTTCCGAGGGTTGATTTCAGGGCAACCAAAGAGCATTGAAAGAAGTCGGGGGTCGTAAGTCGTAAGTCGAAATCATGGAGACCTAAGACCTAAGAATCCTGGTACGTCCTTCAAAGGTCGAAGAGAAAGTAGAGGATAGGGGTCTATTTTACTATGTATAAATCTAAAAAGGTTTTTTACAACTAAATTTAATTTCCGCAAATGGTTGTAGTGGAAAAGATTTCACTTGAGTTGAAAATGACCGATGTTGAGAGTTATAAGATCATTACTAATTTCATAGATTTTGCCAGCCATGTCTCGTAAGCGGATATTCCAGCCAGCACCATGCAAAGGTTCTGCACCAGTTTTGATCTCTAATCCCCTTTTGGGTCGTCGAGCACTCCTATTCGCGTGTGCGGATGCAAACTCCACTGCACCCTATTTGCACCGCACAGTTATATTGCCAGGCTAAAAAAAAGGACCGGAGAAAAAATGTATTTCCCTATTGCAAATATAGAAATAAATCCTTTCATCCCACCAGTGGTAGCTTTTGTTATCTCCTTCTTTACATCAATGGGAGGAGTCTCTGGTGCTTTTCTGCTGCTGCCTTTTCAGGTAAGTGTACTCGGTTTTAATAGCCCAGCTGTAAGTGCTACAAATCAGCTTTTTAATATAGTGGCGATTCCAAGCGGTATATATCGATATATTAAAGAAGGGCGTATGGTTTGGCCATTAACCTGGGTGGTCATTATCGGCACGTTACCAGGTGTCCTGATAGGGGCTATAATTCGCATTCAATATCTTCCTGATCCACGAAATTTTAAAATGTTTGTAGGGTTAATACTACTTTATATAGGTTCAAGATTACTCAAAGACATATTAAAAGGAAAAAGAAATAAAAAAGGCGAACTTTCAGTGGATGAAAAATTCCAAAAACTGAATAAAGAATTTAATTCGAAGCATCGTGAAGTAGACAAACAATTACCAAAAGTAATTGTAATAGAATTTAGTTTGACTCGAATATCTTATGATTTCTACGGACAGGAATTTAAGATAAACACTATCGGCGTAATGACACTAAGTGCTATTGTTGGAATTATAGGAGGTGTCTACGGGATAGGTGGTGGAGCCATAATTGCTCCATTATTTATAAGTTATTTTGGGCTCCCAGTTTATACTGTTGCCGGTGCCGCTCTAATGGGCACATTCGTCACTTCAATAGCAGGAGTAATATTTTATCAAATAATTGCCCCTTTTTATCCAAATATAGTTATCTCCCCGGACTGGTTACTAGGTATTCTGTTTGGGCTTGGTGGTTTTGGAGGTATGTATTTTGGAGCGAGGGCACAAAAATATGTACCGGCGAAAGTAATCAAATGGATTTTGGCAGCGTGCATTATATTTATTTCCGCCAAATACATAATCTCCTTTTTTCTATAATAACTATTAAACCGGTTGAATAGTATAACAAACCATTTTCAAAGAGATAAAATATGGAAAGCCCCGACAAATCTGAATTAAAAGAACGCGAACGTAGTAACTGGACATCGGCTGCCGAAGGCTGGAGACGGCGTGATGAACTATTGCGAAAGGGAGGGGAACCCGTCACTGAACGTATGCTTGAACTGTCCGGAATATCCTCCGGTTCCAGACTGCTTGATATTGCCTCAGGCACGGGAGAACCTGCGATATCGGCGGCACAAATCGTTGGTGAGTCTGGCAAGGTCATCGGCACCGATCTGGTTGATGAAATGCTAGCCGTTGCCCGCGAAAAAATCGGAAAAATGAATCTCGGTAATATCGAGTTCCACTGTATCGATGCTGAGACACTGGACTTTACGACAGGTTCGTTTGATGCGGTAACCATCCGCTGGGGTCTGATGTTTATGCCAGAGCCGCAGGCCTGCCTCGCTGCTGCCCATAAGGCGCTGAAACAGAATGGGCACATTAGCCTGGCCTGTTGGGCTGCCCCGGAGAAAAATCCATTTGTGGGTGTACTCATTAAGACATTAAGCAAGTACATGGACATCCCTGCTCCACCTCCCGGCACACCCGGTATTTTTGCTTTTTCGGATTCAGAGCGTTTACAGGATGTCCTCACATCAGCAGGTTTCAGAAATATCGTACTGGAAGAGATGGCAATCGATGTCATTGAAGTTGATGATGGCCGCGCCTACTGGGAGGCGATATCGGATTTGGCCGCACCAGTCATGGCGCTGGTCAGGCAACTGGAAGAGTCGGTTCGCTCGGACTATATCGATGAGGTAATCAAGGTCGCAGATGCGATGAAGCAAGGCGAAACCCTGCGCATGAGAGGTACCACATGGATTGTTTCCGCCGTCAAATAAGCCTTTGGGGAGTCAAATCCCAACCTTTAGGGCCCCTCTATTAATTCTGGATAGATCAGATTGCATTCCAAATCGTTCATATCAAGGCAAGGATCGCGCGTAATAGCTAGAGCTATTGCGAAGATTCTTAACGCAGAGATGGCTGATTTTGGATTCAAGATGATTATTCATGAATATATAGAGGTGCCCTTTAGTCTTGAAACTTGAGCCCTATTTCCTTAATGGCTTAATAACTACCTTTCTCTCATCGGGCATGCGCATCGAACCCAGCAGGCGCCAGTCATCGGAGGCAATCTGTACATTCCAGCGACCTGTTTCCAGTTTAGGTATGCTACCTTTGTAGATTCCCGGCGATATCAGTTCAACAAACGTTTCTTTATCAATATCAGCCCGTGTGGAATATAAAAACCTGATTTCAAGTGCAGGTGGTGCGGTGTAGTCCTGGTTTGCCAGAATGAAGATAGTCACGGTTTTATCTTCAACCATCACCTGTGCCGTCAGGCCATGTGCCAGGGCCGCCTTGTCCCGTTTCAACTCCCGGTTAATTTGTTTGCCTACCTTGTAGTAATCATCAACTACCATGCCGTCAAATGAGGTGATAGAGACGATAAAAAAGAAGGTGCCATAGATAACGGATGACAGGGGGATGGCGATGATCAGCCATACCATGGGTTCCCTGTACCAGGGACGTGTGACCTGTTCGTTCTGTTGTGAAATCATTTCTGGAACCAGTCAGCAGGTGCAATGAAGCGGGTATCCTCTTCATCGGTCATTTTTTTATCATCTGTTGCGGTTATACGCAGGCTGATGCTTGTGCTACGATTCTTGATGGCATCCTCAGAGGCCCTCACTCTGACCAGGGTGTTGGCGATATCTCCACTGTTTACATGTATTTCGGGCTGATCCGGGTCTAGTACGGCACCGGGCAAGCCTTCCAGTGAAATGACGAAGTTGTGGGCTTTTCTGTCCTGATTCAATATCTTCAGACTAAAGACGTTTTCCAGATCACCGTTTAGTGCTTCACGATAAAGGATGTTTCGGTCACGCATTATATCAAGGCTTACCGGAATACGGGTAGCGAGTGACCAGAGCATGGCAATGATTAGACCGGTCAAAATAACCGAATAAATGATAATACGCGGTCTGAATATATGCCGGCCCTTACCAACGACTTCGTTATGTGTCGTGTAACGAATCAGGCCGGGGTCATAACCCATTTTGTCCATCACATCATCGCAGGCGTCGATACAGGCAGCGCAGGCTATGCACTGGTACTGCAGGCCATCCCGAATATCGATGCCGGTTGGACAGGCCTGTACGCACAGGCTACAGTCTATGCAGTCACCTTTGTCTGCGGGTTTTTCTTTGCCGCGTTTGCGTGCCCCGCGAGGATTTCCCCGTATTTCATCATAGGAAATAATCAGGGTGTTATCATCAAACATGACGCCCTGAAAGCGTGCGTAAGGACACATATAGATACATACCTGTTCCCGTAGCCAGCCAGCATTGCCGTAGGTGGCAAATGCATAAAAGAATATCCAGAAGGTTTCCCAGGGCCCCAGGTCCCAGCTGGGGATGGCTGCAGCCAGATCACGGATGGGAGTGAAGTAGCCGACGAAAGTAAAACCTGTCCACAACGAGAAGATTATCCAGACCAGATGCTTGCCACCTTTTTTTATCACTTTGGTCAAATTCCACGGTGATTTGGCAAGTTTTATACGCTGCGGTCTGCTGCCTTCTATCTTGCGCTCCATCCACATGAAAACTTCGGTCCAGACTGTTTGCGGGCAGGAAAAACCGCACCATAATCTGCCACCAACGGATGTAAATAGAAACAGGCCCAGCGCAGCAATAATGAGCAATACAGAGAGATAGATAAGATCCTGTGGCCACAGCGTCATCATGAAGATATTGAATTTTCTGTTGGGGAGGTCAAATAACAGGGCCTGACGACCTTCGCCCCAGTTTATCCAGGGCAGAATATAGTAGAGCCCCAGTGTCAGGAACACCGTCGCAATGCGCCAACTGGCAAAAATCCCATGCACCTCACGTGGGTAGATTTCCTCACGTTTGGCATACAGGGAATCCTGTTCGGGTTTTACCGGCGTATTGTCATTATCTGACATGAATATTTTCTCTTAAAAATAAAAAGCGAAATCTGGTCTTCAGTGGGATCTGTATTCTGTACTAATCATTCCAGCGACTACATGGGCGCAGGAAGTAGTACGACAGCAGGCAGGATGTGAGCGTAGTCAGCCACAGAAAAAGAAAGGTGACAGAGTAAAATGCCATATTGCTGACACCACTGGCGACAAGTTCAGGAAACACTTCGCCAGGAGAGAAAATCCAGTAAAACAGGATCATCGCCACCCCGGATGTCAGAAATGATGGCCACAGTACGGCAACCACACGCTGTATTTTCGGGATTTCTTTTTTTTCAGACATAAAATGAGCCTTTGATTGTGTTATCAGATGAACATAATTTTACTCCATGCGACTGAAAAAAATACCGGACATTATCCGGTATTATTGATAACAGTCGTGTCAATCTAAAGGGTACTCTTAATACCTGGCTGAGATTACTTTTCCTGTGACAGGCTATAGACATAGGCGGCCAGCAGATGGGTTTTACCTTTACCAAGAAAATCACCGAAAGCGGGCATACGACCATTACGGCCTTCACTGATAGATTTTGCAATAGTACGGCGTGAACTGCCGTATAACCAGCTGTTATCTGTCAGGTTAGGTGCACCTAAAGCGATGTTGCCTGTTCCTTTAGCTGTGTGGCAGGCAATACAGAGCTGTTTGAACTTCTCTTCCCCAGCTTTTAGGTCACCGGAGGTTTTTCTGCCGCTTAATGACATAACGTAGGCAGTGACATTCTTGACTCCGGATTCACCTAACACTGCACCCCATGCAGGCATGGTGCCCCTGCGACCAGAGTTAATGGTCTGACTGATCTGCTCAGGTTTTCCACCCCACAGCCAGCTGCTATCACGCAGGTTAGGAAAGCCCGGTCCACCACCTGCGTCTGTGCCATGGCACTGTGTGCAGTAAGTACTGAATAATCGCCCGCCTGTTTTGATGGCATCTTTGTTTTTTGCGAGTGTAACAATATTCTGCTTCAGGTAATTGGCATATTGCTCACCGTATTTTTTTTCAGCGACTTCCATTTCCGTGTTGTACTGACCAACCTGGCTCCAGCCGAGTACGCCATCAAAAATGGCACTGCCCGGGTAAAGCACAAGGTATACCAGACCAAAAATATTTGTAGCAATGAACAGCTGCATCCACCAGCGCGGGATTGGGGTGTTGAGTTCTTCTATATCCTCATCCCATTTATGGCCCGTTGTCTGAATCTTGTCGCCCCCTTCTTTTGTTGCCAGTTTTGTCTGAGACATAAGCAAATAAAAGCACCAGAATATTCCACCGACAGTGACGATAAAGATAAACCAGGCCCAGAGCGGACTGCTGAAATCCGATAGTAAATTATATTCAGGCATCGTCTTTTTCCCCTGATGTTTTACCTTCAACCTGATTTGCAAACTTTTCCTCATCCAGAGGCAAGTTGGCCAGTTCATCAAATTCTTTTTTACGTTTACTACTCCAGGCCCAGATTACTATTGCAATAAACAATAGCAGGAGTGCAAGGGTCCAGTAGCCATGAAATTCGATAGTATCCATGTTCTTTATCTTCCCAGTGGAATGGTAGTGCCGAGATTCTGTAGATAGGCGATCATTGCATCCATCTCCGTTTTTCCTTTCAGTTTTTCACTGGCACCGCTGATATCCTTATCAGTGTAAGGAACACCCAGTATTCTCAGAGTTTTCATTTTCTCTGCAATGTTTGAACCTTCCACGCTGTTTTTTGCCAGCCAGGGGTAACCCGGCATGACTGATTCCGGTACAACATCACGAGGATTAGTTAGATGAATCCGGTGCCATTCATCACTATAACGGCCACCGACTCGATGCAGGTCAGGTCCGGTGCGTTTGGAACCCCATAAGAATGGCCGGTCATAGACGAATTCGCTGGCCAGCGAATAATGACCGTAACGTTCAGTCTCAGCCCGAAATGGACGGATCATCTGCGAATGACAGGTATTACACCCCTCACGGACATAGATATCGCGCCCGGTTAGCTGCATAGCAGTGTAAGGCTTCAGGCCATCAATGGGTTCTGTGGTTGATTTCATAAAAAACAGTGGGACGATTTCAACCAGCGCTCCAAAGGAAATCACAACGATGCTCAGGATGATCAAAAGAGGAACACTTTTTTCAGTTTTTTCTTGAAGTGACATTATTCTTCTCCTCCTCATTGAGCCGGTTCAGGGATGATTGCATCTACCGGAGAAGTGTCAATAGCCGGTTTAGGGATGATTGCATCTACCGGAGAAGCATCATCAGCCCTTACCGTTTTCCAGACGTTGTATGCCATCAGGAACATACCGCTAAGGAATATCAGCCCACCAATAGTTCGAGTAACATAAAATGGATGCATAGCCGCAACACTCTCAATAAAACTGTAAGTGAGCGTGCCATCCGAGTTTGTCGCACGCCACATCAGACCCTGCATGACACCTGAAACCCACATTGCAGCAATGTAAAGAACAACACCCAAAGTAGAAATCCAGAAGTGGAGTTCAATCAGACGAACGCTGTACATCCTGGTTTTTCCAAACAGACGGGGAATAAGGAAATACATAGATCCTATTGATATCATGGCAACCCAGCCCAGGGCGCCGGCATGAACGTGTCCGATAGTCCAGTCTGTATAATGAGAGAGCGCGTTGACTGTTTTGATGGCCATCATAGGACCTTCAAATGTAGACATGCCGTAGAAGGAGATTGCTACAACCAGGAATTTAAGAATCGGGTCAGTGCGCAGTTTGTCCCAGGCTCCTGACAGGGTCATAATACCGTTAATCATACCGCCCCAGCTGGGAGCAAGTAGAATAAGGGACATGATCATGCCCAGTGACTGTGTCCAGTCAGGTAATGCTGTGTATAGCAGGTGATGCGGGCCTGCCCAGATATAGGTAAAAGCCAGTGCCCAGAAATGTACCACCGACAGGCGATAGGAATAGATAGGGCGACCAGCTGCTTTAGGCATGAAATAGTACATCATGCCGAGGAAACCAGCGGTCAGAAAGAAGCCTACGGCATTATGTCCATACCACCACTGCACCATAGCATCCTGTACGCCGGCATAGGCTGAGTAAGATTTCATGCCCAGCAGGCTGACGGGCAGGGCGGCACTATTGCCGATATGAAGCACGGCTACAGTCAGTATGAAAGAGCCTAAAAACCAGTTGGCGACATAAATGTGTTTAATTTTCGTTTGACGATAGTGCCAAAGAAAACTATCGCGTACGAAACCCAGACCACAGCGATGAGAATATCAATCGGCCATTCTAGCTCGGCGTATTCTTTAGCAGTAGAGAAGCCCATTGGAAGGGTGATTGCAGCAAGAACGATCACCAGTTGCCAGCCCCAGAAAGTAAAAGAAGCCAATGCGGGTGCAAAGAGTTTGGCATGACTGGTGCGCTGCACAATATAATAAGAGGTTGCGAAAAGTGCCGAGCCGCCAAAGGCAAAGATCACGGCGTTGGTGTGCAGGGGGCGTAATCGGCTAAATGTTAGCCAGGGAACATCAAAATTCAGGGCCGGCCAGGCTAACTGAGAGGCAATAATTACGCCTACCAGCATTCCGACGATACCCCAGACAACTGTCATTATCGAAAATTGACGTACCACTTTATAGTTGTAGGTTTCTTGCATACTGGTTCTCAACTGATTGTTCGGGTCGTTTAAATTATTAAGGGGATTAATGCAAAAAAGAATATTATAATATACTTATTGATATTTTTCCTGATTAATCATGCCAGCCGTATATATAAATGACAAGCTACCAGGATAATTCGATGCAAAACCCACGAAGTATATGCAAATTTGTGATCAAATAAGGACATCCATTGTTTTCATTGTGGTCAGCCAGGACCAGATAGACTGGATTTACATGTAGAGATTTAATCATCAGGTTCAACCAATGTGTTGCAAGGGCTGTGAAGCAGTCGCCCTGGCAATCGTAGCTGGCGGCATGGAAAGTTATTACCAGTATCGCACTGAAAAAAGTACTACGGCTAAAGAGCTGATTCCGGATTTAGTTTTTCTTCCAGTTCCTTATTCAGAGGCTCCCTTGTTGTAAGGTAGTGGAACCTCTGCCGGTGAACAGGGCCCTGGCCATGGATAACAGGCTGCGGCAGGCATTGTGTGCATACTCGGTGTCTTTCATCAATGAAGTAGCCATTTCAGCAGTAATGCTGCGATTTCGTATCAGGGGTTCAATAAGGTTGGCAGTACCAGTTGCACTTTCCTCAATCTGCAATAGTGCGTGATCCAGTATAAGCATTGCTTCGGCTGGATCATCCATTTTCCGTGCCTGCTGGATCCTGCGTATGACCATGGCAAGCAGTTTGCGCAAATTATTATAGGCATCACGTATCACTTTGTTGTCGCTATGAATGAAGTACATCAAGTTTTTCTGCAAATGCTTGACATCCTTTATCGCAGCGACAAGGTCACGTCCAGCGTTAGAATAGACCATCAGCTTTTCGCCGTATGTACCGGTAATACGCTCGCGTGCCCGAATGACGAATTGTACGATTGCAGAATAAACATGCTTGATGCGTGTTTCATAGGCTTCGTCGATGTTTTCGAAAGACGGCATTTGCCGATTTTCAATCAGGATATTGAGGTCATCCGAACTGAGTATGTCACGCTTTTGCCAGCCTATGCCGTGTGCAATCACACGTGTGGCCAGGTTGTACAGGCGCTCCGACTCTTTATATACCACTTCGAGGGCTGCCTGCGGTGATTCCAGTGCAGCATCATTGAGAAATTTCGGTTTTTTGATAAGTGTTTTCGGTTCTCGCAACAGCCACTCCAGCAGTCTGATCAACCTGTTCACAAACGGCAGCATTAGTATTATGCCTACCAGGTTGAACAGGGTGTGGAAGATGGCAATTCTGAGTGCGTAGTTGTCACCCGCAATACCCATAGCATTGCTGATCCATTCGACGGCAATAAGGAACTGCTGTATGAAGACGATGGCGATCAGAGCGGTGATCAAATTGAAGATCAGATGGGCTGCAGCCAGACGTTTGCCAGCGATATTTGCACCAAGGCTAGCGAGAATAGCGGTAACGGTCGTACCCATATTGGCACCGATTGTCAGAGCGAGGGCATTTTCATACGTAATTTGTTGTGCCGCAAGTGCGGTAATCGTGAGTACCAGCATCGCATCGCTGGATTGCATGATTACCGTGGCGACGATGCCAAGCAATATGAATAGCAGCATGCCCCTGAAGCCGGAAACAGCATAGGTGGAAAGATCGATACTTTCGCTAAAGGCATCAAAACCTTCTTTCATATAGTGGATACCCAGGAATAGGAAACCGACGCCTGCCAGTACCCAGCCTATGCCTTTCCATGTCGGACTCTTCTGCAGAATCATCACAATGCCGAATGCCAACATCGGCATGGCGTAGACTGAGAGGTTTACTTTTAGTCCGAAGCCGGCCACCAACCAGATACCGGTAGTGGTTCCGAGGTTGGCACCGAAAATGATACCGATACCCGCCGCAAGCTGGATCAGCCCGGCGGAGAGAAAGGAAATTACCAGTATCGATACCAGTGAGCTGGATTGCATCAGCGTCGTGGTGATAATTCCGAAGTTCAGAGCTTTCCACATCCGATCGGTCGAGTGACGCAGGAAGCGTTGCAGAAAACCACCGGAAAAGCGCCGGAAGCCATCCTCCAGGGTCATAATTCCAAATAGAAAAATGGCGACGCCGGCGGCGATTTGCTTAATATCTGAACTGAGCCAGAAGGCGTATGCCAGTAGTGCCAGGATTACTGGCAACATTAGCTTGTGTATCACTGACATTTACTACAACTCCCTAGTTCCAGCATGCTTGGGTCTCCTCGTGTTTGGGAAATAGTAACAATAATTGCCAGGGAAACTCTGATTTTTTCTTTGTAATTACTCTGCAATCAAATTCCCTGCTCATTCGTCTGTATATACGGGTACGTTTATGCGCCTTATGAATATTTCTATTTGAGCACTCCCTGTCCGGTTTATGATATCTGGCAAAGCCATCAGGGTGATGAAGCTGTGAAATAAGTTACCGCGCTGTCTGAGGAGGATTGCCTTCTGGTATACCGTCAGCAGGGACATCCTGAAATAGAACGTATTAACAGGAGTGAGTGGATCATTCTGCTGGAACTTACCATCCCACAGGATATCGAACATATGGTAGATATGGCGCTGGAGAAAGGAACAGATGTTCAGCATGTTCTCCCGGGAATGATATAAAAAGGCTGGGTAAAAAATATGGAAGACCGATAAAGGAATCACATGAAGCTGGATCGGAAAAATCTGCAAAAGCTCTACCGATACGCCTACACCCTGACGGCAGATGAGGATGATGCCTATGATCTATTGCAAAGCGCGATAGAAACCGGTCTGAACAAACCGGCAGACAGAACAGCAACGAGTACTGCCTATATTCGCACGATAATGAAAAATCGCTACATTGATGAGTATCGTCATCAACAGTCATTCCCGCAGGAAAACATTGATGACCACGTCCCTGTCAGTCTGGACGAGTCCTCATTGGAGAATGTGGTCATCGCCAGTCATGATCTTGCGCTGTTGTGGAAAACCCTGGACCCCTTAGATCGCGAGGTGCTTTTTTTCTGGGCAGTCGAGGGATTCAGCATGCAGCAGATCGCAGATAAACTCGAGGTCTCACGCGGCACACTGCTATCACGCATTCACCGACTGCGTAGACGTTTGCAGGCTGAAGCAGGTGTGGAGCAGAGGGGGATCGCATGAAACAGCCATTGAAGCAACAGGTGAATCAGCATATCAAGCAGGTCGAACTTAGTGGCCAGCGGTTGACCGAACTGGAAGCCCTGATTAATTCGCAAACAGGAAAAGAAAGTCGGCATGATAGATATAACGGCGGCAAACTGGCCGCTGCCGGTATATTTTTCGTCGCTGTCGTAACGATATTCATGGTGTCACAGTTTCCGCGGGATGCTTCGAAAGATATGCCCCGCCTGATAGCTGAAGAGGTAGTGAAAAATCACCTGAAACTAAAACCTCTGGAAGTCAAAGCAGGAACTATTAATGCAATAAGAGGCTACTTTTCAAAACTGGAATTTATGCCGGTAGAGAGCAGCATAGTGTCTCTCAATGGTATGCAGTTGATTGGTGGTCGCTATTGCTCACTGCAGGGTATTACTGCAGCTCAACTGAGGATGAAGAAGGGGCAGAACCTGCAGACCCTGTATCAAACGCAGTACCTGCCGGATGTGTTTGGCGATATCCCGCAACTTGAGAAAGGCGAATCACCATTGGCCGTATATGCCAGGGGTATAAAAGTAAAGATATGGGTAGAGAAGGGTTTGTTGTTCGCATTAACCGAATCACCTGAAGTTAATAAAAATGAAGGTGAGCAGCGATGAATATTGTTAATGTTTTTCAGTAAGAACAGGGGGATATTCAGTCTTCAGAAATCATCGGTTTTCCACTGAATACTGAAAACTAAAATAAAAACCCGCCATTCAGCAGGTTTTTTATTTCTATATGAAAAGCAGTTTACTTCGCCGCGATCTCTTCCAGTTTTTTTGAACGAATAACATTACCGTTCAGGCCGGCTTCTTTGGCAGAGCTGCCGTAGGCAACCGCCATCAGCTGGCTGTAATACATCACCGGGATGTTGAATTTGGTATTGTATTTCTTGTTGATCATGTCCTGATAGACTTCAACATTCAACTGACAGACGGGACAGGGCGTTACGATCATCTCGGCACCGTGATCATAGGCGGATTCGATGATCTTCTTGATCAGTACCTGTGATTTTTCAGGCTCAGAGAAGGCCAGTGCGCCGCCGCAGCAGGTTACTTTCTGATCATAGGCTTCAACTGGCTCTGCACCGACGGTTTCGACCAGTTTGTCCAGATATTTAGGATTCTCGAAAGATTCACCGACGATACCAAAAGGACGGTTGGTCTGACAGCCGACATAACCGGCAATCTTGATGCCTTCCAGAGGTTTGGTGACCGGCTTTGCCAGTTCATCATAACCGAGGTCTTCAATCAGTGCTTCAACCATGTGGCGGACTTCCTGGTCTGCTTTCACTTGCAGCCCAGCTTCTTTAAGCGCTTCGTTGGTATCTGCCATCAAGGCGTCGCTGCCTCTCAATCTTTCAGAGGTTTCTTTTGTACCTAGCCAGCATGCAGCACAGGTGGCGACGATATCCTGACCCGGGCTGGCTTCTTCTGACAGTGCCATATTACGAGCATTCATGACATGGCGGGGCAGTTCTCCGCCTTCTGCGTAACCGATGGAGGCGCCACAGCAGTTCCAGTCAGGGATCTCGTTAAGTTTGATATCTAGTGTGTCACACATGCTCTCGACAGAGACCATGTAGTTGGAGGCCGAGGCTCTGCGCTCTGATGAGCACCCTGGATAGAAAGAGTATTCTTTTGCCATTGTGTGCTGACTCCTTACGAGAGACCCTTGCGGGCATCCTCGATTTCACGTGCTTTTTTCAACGCCTTGTGCAGGCCGGATTTGTCTTTGATGCCGTTGGATCTCAACAGACCCAATGCATCGAGTCGACCTGTCTTCAGCATTCCTAGACCCATGCCCATCATTTCCATGCTTGTTTTGACACCATTAGCAAAGCCGTCCATGAAGTACAGGTTGACGGAAAGTTTGAGTTCGTTTACACGGCCAGTTTTAACGATGTTATTCCAGAATAATTTGGCAAAGCGACGTGTGGGATTCATTTTCGGCGCTATACCCAGACGGTGTGCGTAATTTGCCAGGCCGTGCATGATATGGGTGATCGGCAGTTCACGTGGGCAGCGAACAATACAGTTATAACACGAGGTACACATCCACATGGAGTCGGAGGTCAGTACCTCTTCACGTTTGCCGGCACGGATCATCATGAAGATTTCCTGCGGGGAATGTTCCCAGGCATCGCCCAGTGGGCAGGAGCCTGCACAGACGCCGCACTGCATGCACATGTGTACCCAGTCACCTTCTTCAACGTTGGCTTCAACTTCCCTGAGGAAGTCGTTGTGGTATTTCTGCATTATTTCAGCATTCTTGTCACTCATAACGATTTCTCCTAGAAGCCCTTGAACGGATTCATGCCAATGGTTCCGATAACCTCGGCTGCATCATTGATCAGTTGGGGTATACGGTCAATATCGGTGATCGCCACCTCATAATCCTGTACACGTTCAGGCTCCAGGTTCAGAGTCTGCAGGGTGTCACCAATCTTGCTCATACGAATATTGGCCAGTTCAGATCCTTTGACAAAGTGACATTGATAGTCGTCACCGTGTTTACAGCCCATCAGCAGCACCATATCGTAGCCGCTATTCATGGCATCGGATATCCAGATGGTGTTTACCGAGCCGAGGCAGCGAACTGGAACGATACGCACGTAAGGACTGTAGCTCTTGCCGTTCATGCCAGCCATATCGATGGCAGGATAAGCGTCATTCTCACAGGCCAGTACCAGCATGCGTGGTTTTTCGTCAAATTCATCCGGCATATCGACTGCTTTCAGCTGAGCGCCAACAGTATCGACTGAGTAATTGGCAAATGAGATGATACGTACTGGACAAGCACCCATACAGGTACCACAACGACGGCAGCGGCCTTCATTGAACTGCGGGTAGCCATCTTCAGTTTCATCGATGGCACCAAACGGGCACTCAACCGTACAGCGTTTACACTGGGTGCAGTTTTCCTTGCGGAAATCAGGGTAGGAGAGGTCACCGGAACGCGGATGTGCCGCACGGCCCAGTCCAGAATTCTCAATCGCCTGGATGGCTTTCAGTGCAGCACCGGTGGCATCTTCTTTTGCCTGAGCGATGTCCATCGGACGACGCACAGGGCCTGTGGTATAGATACCCGTGCGCCGTGTTTCGTATGGAAAACAGATGAAATGCGAATCGGAGAAGCCATGGCGTAGGTGCGGTAGATCCTTGCCCTGGCGGTAAGTCAGATTGAGCACCGAGACTTCCTGTATGGCACCGGTATCGACTTCGGTGTTGATGCTGCTTTCTTCAGCTTCAGCAGCCGCTTCGTCTTTATCCACAGATGCAGGTATTGCTTCGATATTGACACCAGAGTTCGGTACCTGGCCTGTGGCAAGAACAACCAGATCGGCATTCATTGCTGTGTCTTCATTGAGAATCAGGTCTTTGAACTTTACTTCCAGACCACTGCCGGAAGTGACGACCTCACTGACCTCACCTTTGGTGAAGATTATGCGTTTTTTCTGTGCGCTGCGGTAGAAGTCCTCGCCATTGCCCGGGGTACGTAAATCTGTGTAGATGACGATTGCATCAACATCAGGATTCGCATCCTTGAAGTACATGGCCTGTTTAATGCTCGTGTTACAACAATGACCAGAACAATAACTTAGTTCACCTTTCTTTTTGCTGCGCTGACCGGCGCACTGGATGAAGGCGACACTTGTCACTTCTTTGCCGTCCGAAGGACGCTTGATAGCACCTCCGTTAGCCGCTTTTGCCAGTGCTTCCAGGCCGGCCTGATCAACCACATCAGCAGATTTTCCATAACCAAGATGAGGGAGATTATTTGCGTCGTAATTCGTAAAACCGGACGCCTGAATAATGGCTCCGACGTTTTCAGTCTCGGTCGAACCGCTTTCTTTGGTGATGTCAACCGAGAACTGGCCCGGGGCACCGCTGGTACGGGTGATAGTGGAATCGAGTTTGACGGTGATTAGGCTATCAGCCTCGATTTCAGCAACCATCTCAGCGATACCAGTATCCTGAGGGTCAGCATAGTCTTCATGATCCGGTACACGCTTGTAGAGCTGTGCCGCCATGCCGCCGAGCGCTCCGGTTTTTTCAACCAGTATCACTTCATAGCCGGCACGGGCAGCCTCAATGGCTGATGTCATGCCGCTGATACCGCCGCCGACAACCAGCAGGCGTTTGTTTGTGCCATGTTCGGGGTTTTCTTCCGGGATATTCATGAATTTGATTTCAGCACAGGCCATGCGGACATAATCTGCCGCCATTTCCTGCGTTGTTTCCCGCGCCTCGTCGGTATTCGGTTGAGACCAGATGACGCCTTCACGCAGATTCGCTCGGGTCATGGCCACATTTTCAAAATTGAAGGCCTCCGTCTTGGCGCGGCGTGAACAGGCATTGATAATGATGCGGTTGGCACCTTCATCAATATCTTTCTGTATCATGGCCACACCGTTGGCGTTGCACAGGAACTCGTGTTCACGAACGATCTCGGCCTTGCCTTCTTTTTCGGCTATCGTGGTAAGTTCAGTGCAGTCCAGGCGGTCGCCCAGTCCACAGCCCTTACAAATATATGCCGCTGTTTTCTTTTCGTCTGACATTGTTAAGCCTCCGCAGCCGAAACTTTGTTAACTACCTGGATGGAGTGCAGTGCCGCCGCCGTGGCGCTCTGCACTGAGCGGTTCACATCCAGCGCATTGGATGCACAGCCGGCAGCAAAAATACCGCCGTTATCAACGTTGACCTGAATGAACCCACTGCTGTCGGTGGAAACGCCGCTGGCTATTTCACTGATATCGACACTTGGTGTCATACCTATGGCCAGAACTACCAGGTCGTGCGGGTTGCTGTAACGGTGATATCCTTCAGTGTCGACACCCTGAAGCACCGGGTTTCCGCTTTCTTCATCCAGGGTGATGTTGGCGACTTTAGATTTGATAAAACTGACTTTTGGATCGTCCTGAACCTTCTGATAGAAGTCTTCGAAACGATCAATGGCACGTATGTCTATATAGTAGACGCTGGCTCTGGCCTCTTCATCATCGCCGTACTGTTCAGTTAGATAGGAGGTCTGCTTTAGCGATGCCATGCAGCAGATGCGTGAGCAATGTGTCAGATGGTTGCGGTCTCGTGAGCCGGCGCACTGGATGAAGGCGATATTCTTTGCTTCGTGGTTGTCAGATGGACGCAGTAGCTTGCCGCCGGTTGGACCAGAAGGATCCATCATGCGTTCAAATTCAACACTGGTGATGACGTTGTCAAAGCGGTCATAGCCGTAAGGCTGAATTTTAGCAGCATCATAGGGTTTCCAGCCGGTAGCCCAGACGATAGTACCAATATTCAGTTCCATCGTGGTTTCCTGCATATCGAGATCGATGGCATCATATTTACAGGCTGCTTTGGCTTTTTCTGCCTCGTCGGTGCCGATAATACTGGGGTCGATGACATAACGCTGCGGATATGCCATGTTGTGTGGCAGGTAGGCAGCCTTAATCTTGTTCATGTTGTAATTGAACGGGTTATCGATTTCCGCTGTGACAGCTTCACCACAGGCGCCACAGGCGGTGCAGTTTTCGTTGACATAGCGTGGTGCAGTTTTGACCGTTGCTGTGTAATTGCCCGAATCACCGGTAACATTTGTTATTTCTGACATCGTCAGTATGTGGAGGTTTTTATTGGCTTTGATGCGGCGCTGGTTGATTTCCAGACCACAGGTCGGAAAGCACAGCTTGGGAAAGTACTTATATAACTGGGAAACACGGCCGCCGAGACTGGGGGCCTTTTCAACCAGGATAACATTCTTACCGCATTCTGCAGCTTCAATAGCAGCTGTCATGCCGCTAATTCCGCCACCTACAACCAGAATAGTTTCGTTCGTCGCGACTATGTCGGTCATGTGTTCCTCCACGAAGACGCGTGTTGATAGAAAAATCGATGATGATTTTGATTCAGCCGCCTATTATGCCAGCACTGGCGCTCACTACAATCGACTGCTTAAATGCTTATATAGACCGCCTCTATATGACAGGTGGTTTTGTCAGCAAACAGAGCATTTTCCCTGAGCGAGAGAGAGTGGTCAAATAAATTTTCTGGATAATTCTATAATGATCGTGCGTGATTTGTGCTTCGGGACTTCTTAGAATCGGGTTCCCAGAAAAAATAAACTACCCCGCAGCAAGCTGACGGGGTATTAAATGTAGGTGCGAATTCATTCGCACAGCGATGCCAATGTTTATGCACATTGTGCGAATGAATTCGCACCTACAGTTTTCGTGGCAAGCCACGGGGAATTATGCCCATAGGGATTAAAGTGTTCGGTGAATCCAAGATATAGACGTCATTGTGAGCGAAGGAAGTGCCAGAAGAGTGCAATGACGCGTAGGTAGGTCGGCTTAGCGAAGCGTAAGCCGACAAAGGGCGAGAAAATGTCAGGTTACGCTTCGCTAAGCAGATCTACGCGTAAAACCAATTATGAGTCGGAGAATAAAGTGAGAAAAAATGCAGGAACTAAATAAAAATATTGATGAATTTCTCATCACAGATGAACCCTACTACCACGCTGTCGGTGATGAGATCATGCTGTTCGAAGCAGCCTGGAAGAATAAGCTGCCGTTGTTGCTGAAAGGGCCGACTGGCTGCGGCAAGACGCGCTTCATGGAGCATATGGCTTGGCGTCTGCAGCGGCCGCTAATTACTGTTGCCTGCCATGACGACCTGACCGCATCGGACCTGGTTGGACGTTACCTGATTATAGGCGGCGAGACCCGTTGGGTAGATGGGCCACTGGCCGTGGCAGCACGCCATGGCGCGATCTGTTATCTGGACGAGGTGGTAGAGGCACGTAAGGACACTACGGTTGTTATCCATCCTCTGGCGGATGATCGACGGGCTTTGCCGATCGAAAAAACAGGTGAATTACTGAAGGCTGGCGATGATTTCTGTCTCGCCATATCCTACAACCCCGGTTATCAGAGTGTGCTGAAAGATCTCAAGCAGAGTACGCGGCAGCGTTTTATTGCCATCGAGTTTGATTACCCAGTGGCTGCAGTGGAGGCCGGTATCGTTGTACACGAAACAGGTCTCGATGATGAAATGGCCTACCGCCTGGTGAAGTTTGCCGGTATGACGCGCAACCTCAAAGGCAATGGCCTGGAAGAAGGTGCCAGCACCCGTTTACTGGTACACGCCGGGAAACTGATCTCGGATGGTATTTCACCGCAGCTAGCCTGTCGCGGGGCAATATCCGAGGCATTGACGGATGATCGGGAGATGTTGTTGGCGGTGAATGAACTTAGTGATTCGTTGTTTTGAGTTTCAAGTTCCAGGTTCCAAGTGAAAAGATGTAGGTCGGCTTAGCGAAGCGTAAGCCGACAAAGGGCAAGAAAATGTCAGGTTACGCTTTGCTAACCAGACCTACATAAAAACCGTCTGGTACAGCAGCGACTTAATCCGCAACGGAACTATTTTATGACAAAACCTTATAACGCTGACAAAATGGAAGAACTGCTCGATGAGCCGCTGTGGGCGGCTATTACGCGTCGGCGGACGGCCAGGAAACAGGCTGTGGAGCTTGCCGATGGATTCAGCCGGGAAGATCAGGATGCAGTATTACACTGGGCCGGCATCATTACCCGCGCCAATACCGAGATGGCATTTCAGTTTGTGATCCACTCCGCGCGGGCGCTTTGCCTGCTGGGTCGTGAAGGTCTGGAAAACTGGGTCATCAGTGCCATGGATGTCTACGACAGGCAGGGTATGTATCCCGCTATCAAGGTGCTGGCCAATATAGAGAGTTATGCGGAAGAAGCGGTTCGCCGTCTCAATGGCCTGACATTTAAGGATGTGCATGGCGTACTGGAGTATTTCGTCAATGGCCTGTCAGTACGTCGCCTGAAGCTGGCGTCGGCGAATCAGTCCTACACTGATACTGAAACACTGTACGTACCGGCTGAGATTTCCGTCTTTGCTGACGAAAAAGATAATTTCGTCCTCTATAAATTGATTGTGGTTCATCAATGGGCACAGATTTACTTCGGCACCTTTGCCCGCGAAACGGCCTGCCTTGATGGCATTCATGCCTGCTGTGAAGCATTCAATGACCCACAGCATGCCATGTCTGTTTTTCATGCACTGGAATGCATCAGGCTGGATGCCTGCATTAAGCGTGAGCTCGCAGGCCTGGCGCGAGAGCAGAGTCGTATCCAGCAGTTAATTGGCGATATTGTAATCCCTGATACCTGGCAACAGGCCGCAGAACAATTACAGCAGGTGGGCGCGACAGTTGAGGACAGTCTGAATTTGCTCTCAACTGTGCACCATGAGGTTGACCTGCCTCTATGGTGCTATCAGGGGATGATAGATCCGGCCGGGATAGAACAGGTTATACGGGACAGGCAGTTGCGCGAAAAGAGGGAGTTGATAGATGCGTTGATTCATCTAGTGGTCGATCTTGATCAGAATGACGAGACAAAAAAGGAGCAGGGTGACGTGCGGGATGCCCAGGCGACACTGGATCGCTTTGATATAGACCTGAATGAAAACGGCACGGAGATAGAGATCACCCTGGATGACAAACCACTGGCGTTACCGGTGCAGGTGAAAAATATCGTGTCATCTATCGTACTGGACTTCGGCGAAATCCCCCCGGATATTCTACAGGCCGCCGGTGAGGGCACCTATAATATATCCAGAACCAAATCAAAAGATGATGTCTGGCAGGGCACTTATCATGAAGAAGGTGCTTTCATTTACGATGAGTGGGATTTCAGGCGCAAGCATTACCGAAAAGACTGGTGTGTGTTGAGAGAAGTTGATATTCACCCGAAACACGATAGTTTTGTCAGTGACACACTATCAAAATATCGAGGTCTGCTGGCTCACTTGCGCAAGACCTTTGAAATGCTGCGTGGTGAAAACCGTCTGCTGCGGCGGGAAAAGTCCGGAGATGACATCGATATTAATGCACTTATTGAAGCGATTGCCGACAACCACACCGGTATGGAAATGACGGATCGGCTATTCACCCGGCTGGACAAGCAGGAAAGGAATGTGGCGGTATTGTTTATGGTCGATATGAGCGGCTCTACTGAAGGCTGGATCAACAGGGCCGAGCGGGAAGCGCTGGTTCTTCTTTGTGAATCACTGGAGGTACTGGGTGACCGTTATGCGATTTACGGCTTTTCCGGTACTACCCGCAATCGATGCGAGCTTTATACGGTCAAGCCTTTTGATGAGTCCTATGATGATGTTGTGAAAGGGCGCATTAGTGGTATCTCAGCTAAAGACTATACGCGTATGGGTGTCGTTATCCGACATCTCAGTAAATTGCTGGGCGAGGTCGAAGCACGCACTCGTTTGCTGATCACATTGTCTGACGGCAAGCCGGATGATTACGACGGTTACTACCGGGGTGAATATGGCATTGAAGATACCCGTCAGTCACTGATTGAGGCGCGCCGTGATGGTATTCATCCTTTCTGTATCACCATCGACACCGAAGGTAGTGACTATTTGCCGCATATGTATGGGGCAGTAAATTACACTATTATTGATGACGTCAGGCAGCTGCCGGTAAAGGTATCGGAGATCTATCGACGGCTGACAACCTGATCCACAACGGTGGTCAAATATTTGGCGTGATTTGTCAATCATTTTCCATTTATTCGGTCTAGTGTAGTGTCCTATATTATGTAAACAGGAGTCAGGACGATGAGTGAAGAAGAAATACAAAAGTTTGGCAGGCAGGAACTGATAGAGTATACATCTTTCTGGCGTAATCTTATCGGTGAGCTGGAAATAAAAAATCCTGATGATGTATTGCCCGAAATGCGAGAAGCACTGGCCGAATCAGAGGCCTGCCTTGCCGGGTTGAATTCAAGGGAAATTTGATCAGCATGTATTATATATTTTCAAGTTCAGCACTGTTTGCCATGTGGATGAGCCGGGTATATCTGACCGCCATTCTCCTGTCTACGACATTATTTTTCAGTCCTTCTGCGATATCGGACGAGGTGGTAGCGAAGGACAGGCAATGCGTGATTCTGCTACATGGTCTGGCTCGTACCAGTCATTCAATGGATAAGATGGAACAGGCCCTGCTCGGCGCAGGCTATCTCACCGCCAATATCGATTATCCTTCACGCACGATGAAGATTCAGGATCTGGCTTCGTTAGCTGTCAATGAAGGGCTTGCCTCATGCAAGTCACAATCGTCCAGTCAGATTAACTTTGTTACACACTCTATGGGTGGAATACTGGTACGTTATTTCCTTGCAAAAAATACACTTTCCCAGCTTGGCCGAGTGGTCATGCTGGCACCCCCTAATAAGGGCTCTCTGGTAACCGACAGGTTCCGAAATGAGCAATGGTATAAGTGGTTGACCGGGCCGGCCGGTCAACAACTGGGTACTGGTAAGGACGGTATACCGGGGCTACTTGGTGCAGTGGATTATCCCACAGGTATCATTGCCGGTGATAAACATAGCCCGATCGATAACTGGCTGGCAGAGATCATACCTGGTGAGGATGATGGTAAGGTGTCGGTAGAGCATGCGAAGGTAGAGGGCATGAGTGATTTTATTGTTTTACCCTATGACCATATCAGCATCATGAAGAAGGATGCGGTGATCCGGCAAACCCTTTACTTTCTCAAGCATGGTAACTTCAATCACCCTGGCTAAATAGAGGTGCCCATAAGTTTTTAATAGATTCTCTTAAGGTGCAATGTTTTTCAGGAATTTCTCTGACAGCCTGTCCAGGGCATCATCAACACGTTTTTCATAATCAGCAGGGAAGTACCATATCTGACCTCCTTTTTTACCCTTTCGGTTAACCAGGCCTCGATCCTGTGGCAGTGCATGGAAATTTAGATCAAGCAACGCATCGGTACTGACCCAGGGGCTCTGGTACCAGTAATCATGTGAACCTTTAGACACGCCCGGTATGGTGCCTGGGTCGATATCGATGACAGTAAAATTTTGTTTATTTGTCTGCGAGATTATCCATTTCGCATCTTTATCAGAGAGGTCTTCGATGTCAGGTTTTCCGAGTCGGGATTTTCCACTTCTGCCCTGATTGACATCGCCCATACTTGTTTCAGTTTGTGCACGGCGATCTTCCATCGCAATACCGAGTATTTTATCGGTTGTGTTAATCGTAATGGTGACATCATCGACAATATCTTCATAGCTTCGGTATTCATCCACAAAGTCATCAAAATCGGTATCGGGAGCGGCGAAGTAGATGGAGCCCAGACGCAGAGACTGGCGATAGACTTCCCGATCCGGCTGGGTGGTGTCTCTGCCCAGCATTGCCAATGATTTGGTTGTCAGAGTGGCCCCTGCGCTGTATGCGAGGATATTAATTTTTCGTGCCGTGGTTTGTTTTGCCAGAAGTTTTATAAAACGGGCGAAAGTCGGTACTGTCGCCATGATGTTACGGACATCCGTGCCGTAGGCAATGATTTTTTCAGCGGAGGGCCAGGAATAAAGCACGACAATTGCCTGGCGTCCGGTAAAGTGTCTGTATTGAGCCGCCTGTGAAACAGAACGGTAAAAGTTACTGTTGGCACCGTGTACATAGATTGTGATGTCTTTGGTTGGACTTTTCTCTATTGCATCATTGAATCTTGCGAATAAATCCTGTAGTTCAGGTGTTAAGGCCGTCAGTGATTCATTTTTTGTTAGTACACCTTCTTCAGTAGTCTTCAGCAGGGTCAGTATCTTTTCATGTTTGTTAGCGCCCTTTATCGATAATTGACGAATTTCATCCCAGCTCTGACTGCCGTTGCCAATTTGTACTTCGGCGATTCCCATGCGGATATTCTGATCAAAATCGCGGCCGTAGAAGCGGCCTTTCTTTGCTCCTGCCGGGAGGCGGTTAGTGGCGTATCCTACCAGGATAGAACTGTTTTGTTCACTTTTTGGGGTGTTTGCAAAGGGGTCATGTTTACCCGATTGCATCACCACGGGTGTTGGCATCAAATATACAGCAGGCTGACAGCCGGAGAGAAGAAAGGAAGTGAGAAGAAGGAAAGCGAGAAGAATAGCTATTTGTTTTTTGGTGTATCCGTATATCATTGAATTTTGGTGGTTGGTCTGAAGGGCTTGGAGTAAATGTTGATTATCGGTTATTTTGATCCTGAAAGTCATATTTTCTTGCAGAGAGCCTGTCCGCGAACCTTTAAAGCACCCTTAAAGATGACTTGAAAAAAATTTCACATTTTGTGTTGACGAAAACCAATTTCAGCGTTACTCTCATAACCACAATATATAGTGGTAAGGATAATAAAATATAACAATATATGGTTATATATGCGGTAGTTATACCGCCATTATGAACCTGAATAAGAGGAGAAGCATGAGCGTCGTAAACCTGAAAAACCAGCCTGATAATAATAAGTTGCCTGTCTTGCAGTCTGCTTCAGAAGATATCTGGGATAAAAAATATCGTCTCAAAACAATGAATGGTGATGCCGTCGACGCAAATATACATGATACTTTTATCCGTGTAGCGCGGGCACTGGCAGATGTCGAAGTCGATGATGCCAAACGCGAGAAATATTATGAGCGGTTTCTGTGGGCACTGGAAAGTGGTGCGATACCTGCGGGTCGTATTATTTCCAATGCTGGCGCGCAAGCACATAAACCAGCAACCAGTACGATTAATTGTACGGTTGCCGGCGTGGTGCCTGATTCGATGGATGGCATATTAACTTCGGTACATAAGGCTGGACTGACACTGAAAGCTGGTTGTGGAATCGGCTATGAGTTTTCAACTCTGCGACCAAAAGGTGCATTTGTTAGTGGTGCCGGTGCCCATACCTCCGGGCCACTTTCCTTCATGGATATTTTCGATGCCATGTGTTTCACGATTTCTTCTGCCGGCGGGCGCCGTGGTGCACAGATGGCTACTTTCGATATTTCACATCCTGACATACGGGAATTTATCCGTGCCAAGCGCGAAGACGGCCGACTGCGCCAGTTCAATCTGTCCTGCCTGATCACGGATGATTTTGTTCAGGCGGTCAGAGATGATGCCGACTGGGATCTGGTCTTTCCGGCATCCGAACAAGAAATTGAAGACAGGGATACACAGATAATATGGCGCCACTGGCCAACCACCAAAGGCTATACTACAAATGATCTGAATCAGGTAGCCTGCCGTGTCTATGAAACCATTCGTGCACAGCACTTATGGGATACGATCATGTCTTCCACCTATGACTTTGCCGAGCCGGGTTTTATTCTCATCGATCGTATAAATGAGATGAACAATAACTGGTTCTGTGAGGACATCAGGGCGACCAATCCATGCGGTGAGCAACCCTTGCCACCATATGGCAGCTGTTTACTGGGATCCATCAACCTAACGCGATTTGTGCATAATCCATTTACGGCCGATGCGTCATTTGACTGGCAGCGGTTTCGTGAAGTGGTTGCTGTGTTCACCCGTATGCTTGATAACGTAGTGGAAATCAATGGCTTGCCGCTGGAAGAGCAACGCAATGAAATCCTCAGTAAACGTCGTCATGGTATGGGGTTTCTGGGCCTGGGCTCCAGCAGTACCATGATGCGTATGCGCTACGGCAGCGAAGAATGCCTGGAGTTCACTGAGCGTGTCGCCAGGGAGATAGCAGAGGTTGGCTGGGAAACCGGTATAGAGCTGGCGAAAGAAAAGGGAATGGCACCGATACTTGGTGAGGAGTACAAAATAAGTGCTGAGATGCTTAACCTGAGACCGGAAATGAAGCAGGATGGTTACAGTGTCGGCGACAGGATAACGGGCCGTGTTCTGCTGGCAAAATACAGCCGATATATGCAACAGTTTGATGAATCACTGACAGATCGTATTGCCGAGACGGGTGTACGTTTTACACATCACAGCTCCATTGCACCGACTGGAACAATAAGTCTGTCCTTAGGAAATAATGCCAGTAATGGTATCGAACCCTCTTTTGCTCATCAGTACAGCCGCAATGTTATCCGCGAAGGAAAAAAGACCAAAGAAAAAATTAATGTTTTTTCTTACGAACTGCTGGCTTACCGTGAACAGATAAACCCTGATGCTTCAGCAATGGCAACAGATGATGAAAACCGCCTGCCGGATTATTTTGTTGCGGCTGATGATATTAGCCCACGTGAGCATGTAGACGTACAGGCCGCTGCCCAGAAATGGGTCGATTCATCAATTTCGAAAACGGCCAATGTGCCGACTGATTTCCCGTTTGAAGAGTTCAAGGATATCTACCTCTATGCCCACGAGAAGAAGCTTAAAGGCTGTACTACCTTTCGCTTCAATCCTGAGGCCTTCCAGGGCGTGCTGGTGAAGGAAGAAGACCTGGAAAATACCCTGTATCGCTTCGAACTTGATGACGGCGAAGTAGTGGAATTAAAGGGCAATGAAGAAGTTGAATATGATGGTGAAACCCACACCGCAGCGAATCTGTATGATGCCTTGAAAGAGGGTTATTACGGTAAGTTCTGAAATCATTGACTAAAGACTAAAGACTAAAGACTAAAGACTAAAGACTAAAGACTAAAGACAGGGCAAATAACATGTCAGTAAAGATTGAAAAAAAGATTGTAGGTTATACCGTCGCAGACAAATCAGCGGACAAAGACGGGCTTGAAAATACAGGACTTCCAGTTAATGGAGAGAGTTCCGGTGTTGCAGGAGGAGAACAGGATATCTCTGCTAATGTCGTTCACATGCATGAAAAATTGCAGCGGCCAGAAATGCTGGTTGGTTCTACGTACAAAATCAAGACACCCCTCTCCGAACATGCTCTCTATGTGACGATCAACGATATTATCCTTAACCAGGGTACGGAACATGAGCGCCGCCGGCCATTTGAGATTTTTATTAATTCAAAAAACATGGATCATTTTCAGTGGATTGTTGCCTTAACAAGAATTATCTCGGCGGTGTTCAGGAAGGGTGGTGATGCGACCTTCCTGGTTGAAGAACTGCACAGCGTATTCGATCCACGTGGCGGGTATTTCAAAAAAGGTGGTAAATACATGCCTTCACTGGTGGCCGAAATCGGTGATGCCATCGAATGCCATATGAAAGTAATCGGTATGATCCCGGCAGATGAGCTGGATGATTGTGTGCGCGAACACCTGCAGGCCAAGCGTGCTGAATACGATTCCATGACAGTTGAGGCAGAAAACAGGGCAGACGATACCCAGTTATCAGAAGAACAGGTGATTAGTGATTTTCCACCGGATGCGCAGCTATGCTCGAAATGCCATACCAAGGCAGTCATTAAAATGGACGGGTGTATGACTTGTCTGAATTGCGGCGAGTCTAAGTGTGGGTAAGTTTGGGATGTTTTTATTATTCAATTTCTTGAATTGATCCATGCTTTTCGCCCTTCATGGGCGAGTTCATTTCTTTTGTACGCACAAAAGAAACGGAACCAAAGAAAAACCGCCCCATGTGTTGGCCTTCGGCTGCTCTGCGCGCTTCAGTCTGAACCGGGCACGGTGAACTCGCTTCGCTCAGACATGCACCGCGCTATTCCGGCTCAGACTTCCAGTGCTCGACAACACAAAAGGGGTGGTGGATCAAAGGCTAAGGGCCAGGCTAGTTACAAAATATTTAGTTTGCGGAGGTAGGATCTTATCAGTGTAAAGTTAATGGGAAATCCATATGCTCCTCGATATAGTCTGCATGCAGTCTAAGAAGGTAAAAAACTGCGTGCAGACTAATTAACTGTTAGGAAACCAATCTACCCACATAAAATTTAATCAATTAATTTTGGAGTTAAGAATGAAATTTAGTCCCTGCACAGGAAAATGCACAGAGGAAGGAATAAACTGTGAAGGCTGTGGACGCAGCCATGAAGAAATTGCAGAAATGAAAATGCATATTGCAAATCTAGTGACATTCGCAGAAAAAATGGAATATGAAAATATTGAAGATTTTGCAAATGGTGTAGCTGGGAGTATTAAATACAAAATGGGTGAAGGTCATTAATTACATTTAGGTAAACCACCGCCTCAGGCGGTGAGACACGAAAAGGCTCTGCCGTTGCGGCGTGCATGTAAGATAATGGCCTCTCATTGAACCGGCAAGTTCTATAGGAGGCCATTATGAGAGAGTGGCAGCGCCAAGCTCACGTTAAACATTATTGCAGATATCACGTAGTGTTTGTTCCTAAATATCGTAAGAAGTCGATATATGGGGTATTAAGAAAGGATATTGGAGGTATTTTTCGAGATTTGTGTCGTCAGAATGGAGTTGAACTGGTAGAAGGACATGCGATAGGTGATCATGTACATATGCTGTTGATGGTTCCGCCAAAATATAGTGTGTCCAATACGATAGGTTTTCTGAAAGGGAAATCGACGATACGGATATTTAGAGAATATTTGCAGGTGAAGCGGAACTTCACAGGAAGGCATTTTTGGGCACGAGGCTACTGCGTCAGTACGGTGGGATTAGATGAAGAGATGATTCGAGTCTACATTAAGAATCAGGAACTGGAAGAGAAACGCCAGGAGCAAATAAGATTAATAGGAGTTTAACAATAGCCCCTTCCAGGGGCTTTCATCATACCACCCGCTCTGCGGGTGGTCGTTGATTTATTGCTAGCTAAACAGTCAAATATCGGAAACCGGGGTCAGATACCAGTTTTCACTAATATAAGCATAAACTAGTATCTGACCCGGGTTTTCTTGGGGTTTTCTCACTGTATCAAGGGTGATTTGGCCTGACATCATTCGGCGAAGATGAAGATGGTGAGCTCTATGTGATTTACAACAATAATATCTTTCAGTTTGTCGCTTTCGAGAAATAAATAAACCTGCGTGATATGTGCCTTATAGCTATCTATAAAAAGGAATGATTAGATGAAACCGACAATTATCTTTATAAAGCATTTTATATTAATCCTATTGTTGTTTAGCAGTTCAACAATGGCAATGGATAGACAGGATTTCAAAAGAATAGTAGTACAGAATATTTACAAGGCAATACCACGGGATAATGATACATTTCTGTTAATGCAAGCTGGAAAAAACTCACCCAATATCCCAGTAATCTATAGTAATAATGAAAATACATTTAAGGTAATTAAATGTATTAATAGTGTATATTTTAAAGTAGGTGCTTTCAGTAATGAAATGGGATCAATCGGATTAGCGGTGTGCCCATACAGTGTGCTAGGTCGAGAAAAAATGAAAGAGATGAAAGATGGATTTAAAAAAGAACTTAGTATAATGACAACATATAAAAAACCAGATATGAAGGAACTGGAAGAAGCAGGACTTATTTTTATGCAGAAATCATTAAGTGATGGTTCTGAGTTATTTTATTTCCCTCTAATTCTCATAAGCCATGGGGTTATTGTAGCAAAAACATGGGTACTATATCCTCCAGATAATTCATATGTTTTTATTCTTCAATATAGTACTGATATTTTGTGCAAATCTATTGAATATCATTCTCTTTGTGATATGAAAAATAATGCGAGTATAGAGATACTGGTCAATGTAATGAATGAATATATATTGAAAAAAAATGAAAGATAAAAAAATCGGGGTCAGCCAGAATAGGGGACGGAGTTAAGATAATAAAATAGTTAACCTGTTCCTAGATTAAAAGTACTCTGCTTACATGCCCCGACACGAAAGACTAACACTCCTGGTTGTATCTATCATGTAATTACCCGAGGAATAGAGAGACGGAAGCTATTTAGAGACAATCAGGACAGGGAGGAATTTCTATCTCGATTGGAAAAGGTATTGGAGGAAACCGGGTGTGAATACCATGATTCGTACCGGTGAGCGGTCATTAAGCGATTTGATGCGAAAAGTATTTTAAGGGCAAAGAATTTAATTTCTTATTGGGCATGTAGAGAGTTAGGGATTTCAGGTAAGGAGATAGCCGATTACTTTGGGGTTTCTAGCCCGGCAATTTCATATAGTATTAAGCAGGGGGAGAAATATGCCAGACAAATATGATGTTAACTTATCATTTTAACTCCGTCCCCTACACTTAGCCCTATAGTTATGGAATGCAAATGGGATCCAAGGAAGGCAAGGTCTAATCTAAAAAAAACGGTGTTGATTTTGCCGATGCTGTTGTAGCTTTAGAAGATGGAAATACTTTAACAATTGAAGATAAAGATCATACAGAACAAAGATTTAAAACTCTTGGTATGGATCCTTATTTAAATGTACTGCTCGTGATTCATGTTGAAATCACAGATAATTGCATCCGGATTATTTCAGCAAAAAAAGCTGAGAAAAAACAGGCAAAACAATATTTCAAGGGCCTAGATTATTATGACTGACGATTTTTCTAAAGGTAAAAGAGGTGCAGTGGTAAAGGCCGACCCAAATAAGGCAAGAATCACTATCCGTTTAAACCAGGGCATTATCGACCATTTTAAAAATTTGGTACACGAACAAGGTGGTGGCAATTATCAAACCTTAATCAATGATGTGCTTCAAGATCACATTATGGCTCATAACAAAGAGCTAGAAGACACGTTGCGTAAAGTCATTCGAGAAGAAATGAAAAAGGTTGGTTAGAAAAAACGGCTAACACATATGAGCCGTAATCCTGTCAACAGGCAATAGTCTATTTTTCGGTTAACTGATTAACCAAAAATAAATCAATGAGCAAAATCGGCTACTTCATCTGTCATGGCAGCTGTTAAGTCGGTCGCTTACAGCAAACACACACGAGGATATCTACCTACTACGGTCTCACCGCTACCGGATATTATCTCAGTCCATTGAGCGAAACCGGGTCACTAGACATTCATCGGTTAACCTGGTGCTGGCACTACTCAAATAGGCGGGTTTACTCAATCGTTGAGTACCCAGTTAGTTTCAGGCTCAGTTCAGGTGTAAACGACTTTGTTCATTGTATTCATGCACGCCAAAAGCCGTATGCGGGAAAACCGCGTGTCCGGTTTGATGAGGGGAGGCAGATACCTGTAAGTATTTGTTTTATCAGGCGTCTGTCTTTTACTCTAATATTATTTTAACTCCATCTCCTATACCGTTCATAACCTCTGGACTTTGGGAAAAGGGGCGTTTATCCTTCTTGTACTCGAGAAAAATCGATTTTCGAACCACAATATCAACTACTGAAGAAGTTAGCGCTGGGATTAAAGGAAAGGAATTTGAACCTCGGTGTGCTGGTAGAGAGAAACAGATGCATTATCAAAGCCTGTCTGAAACCGGGTAATTCGTTCATTTTATGAGGAGTGGCGTTAATATAAAAATTTGCTTGTTTTGTCTTCTTTGATTGAAAATTACAAACTATGGAGAGTAAAAAATGAAGCGTTTAAATCTGAATAAATTGGTATATGTATTTTTTGCAGCAGTCCTGATGCTCACTACGGGTGCAATGAGCTCGATAGCTTATGCTGACAACCCGTGTGGCGCAACAAAGAGTCCACGTAGCCCGACTACAGGACACATGGATAATGGAAAACAGATGAAAAATCTCGTTAATCCCTGTGCAGGGGAGAAAAACACGGAGGATATGAAAGGTACGAAGGGTATGAAAGGTACGAAGGGTATGAAGAATCCCTGTGCAGTTAAGAAAGACACGAAGAGTATTGAGAATCCCTGTGCGGTTAAGAAAGACACGAAGGTTATTAAGAATCCCTGTGGTATGTAGTAAACGATTGTTCTGAATCCTGTAAATCAGGAGGGGGGGGACGGTGTCTACACAAAAGAAAGAGAGATGGGCCTGGTGCCTTCTCTCTTTTCTTTTTTTATTAAGCTATACCTTCCAGGTCGATGCTCGTGCCGAGACGTCTCTCGAAGGGCCTGATGACATACAGGCTACCGAATTCGGAATAGAAAATTTTTTACGCAAATACTGGTCTCGACCGCTGAAGGCCCAGGGACAACCGCCGGCTGGCCTGAGCTCGGTTGAGACATCATTGTTCCCCGCATCTTGCGGTACATGTCATCGCTCGCAATTTAACGACTGGCGTGAAAGCCTGCATGCCCGATCCATGGGGCCTGGCATCATGGGACAGTTGGTGGAAATGGCCACAGATGCGAAAGATAATCGTCAGAACTGTATCCGCTGTCACGCTCCATTGGCAGAACAGGCAAACAGTTTATCACGGGCTCGGGGATCACCGAATTCTTCGCCAAACGAGCAGGAGAAGCCATTGTACGAACAGGGCCTTGTGTGTGCTGCGTGCCATTTGCGCGAGTATCGGTGGTATGGGCCACCGCAGCAGGCTGGCCGGAGAACCCCTGACCGCACTCGATTACCACATAATGGCTGGTCCAGACAGACTGCCTTCGAAGATTCCAGATTCTGTTCGGCCTGCCATCAGTTTGATGCCAATGGTTTTGAACTGAATGGGAAGCTACTGGAAAACACATTCAACGAGTGGCAGGCGAGTGGGTTTGCGGATAGTGATGTTACCTGTCAAAGCTGCCATATGCCGGGGCGGCGGCATTTATGGCGGGGTATTCACGATCCGGACATGGTGCGCAGTGGTGTTACCATTAAAACGATGCCGTTAACCGTTGAGGAAGGATTTCTGTCAACCACGCTGCAGATGAAAAATTCTGCTACAGGTCATTTCTTTCCAACCTATGTCACACCGAAAATTATCATGCAAATCTATCAACAGGATGTCCAGGGCAACCTGTTACCTGGCACACTCAAAGGACACATAGTAGCCCGCAAGGTACCGCTCGATCTGAGCAAAGAGGAATTTGATACACGCATTGCACCAGGAAAAACAGCCATACTCGTTTATCGGGCACGGCTGCATAAAAAGGCTCATTCATTGATATTTCGAATCAAGGTGGAACCCGATGAGTTTTATACCCGTTTTTTCCAGGCACTTTTGGAAACGGATTTGAGTGAGGAGGGAAGGCAGCAAATTGAACAAGCGCTTAAAAACTCAATGGACTCACAGTTTATTCTGTTTGAGCGTCACTACCTGATAAAGTAGTTTTAGGGGCACCCTTAATAAAAGTGGCCATTTATTGATATGTCAGAAGAGATCTGACTCAGGTAATAATGCTGTCAGGTCACATCCTGATTTCTGCACTTTAACCTTCCCTCTGGGGTTAAAAATCACCCCATTCGGATCGGTTCTTTTTGACTCGCATGTGTGGCAGCAGTAGACCGAGAATAATACCGGCAATAACAACGCCGGCGCCAATCATGAACCAGTTCTGTTCAGTTTTGTCTGTTAACCGTTGATTCTTTAGTCTGAGCATATCAAGCTCATCAGACAGTTGTTGGCTGCGCACGATAGCATCATCACGCTCTCCAGCTACGCGTAAAGGATCGCGAGCCACCTGGTTCAGCTTGCTGAGTTCCTGTTTGAGTCTGTTATTCTCATTTTCCATCTCTGTAAATTTACGCTGCAATACCCCATGTGTTTCTTGCAGGTCAGCAAGCTGGCTGCTTAATTTCCCGGGTTCCTGACGCAGTATAACCAGTTTCTGCTCGGCTTCAGCCAGTCGTTCACGCGCAGGTCGCTCGTTCAGTATCATCCTGTTAAGCACGTATCCGGTTGTGCCATCAGCCAGGCGAACATTCGCGTAGTTGGATTGCTTGTTGCGACTTAATATTTCGACTGCTGTTCCGCTAGGCAGCATGCGGATGACTTTAAAGGTGGTATTTTCACCACTGCGCAGGGTGATTTTTAATTGATCGGTGATATATCCCGTCTCAGCGAAAGCAGCGGTACTGCCCAGCAGGAATACGAATAACAAAATATTTTTCACAGATGTCCTTTTTTCGGTTAATTCTATCAGATCGGCAGATTATACCACCTTAAAAGCGATGGTAATTAATGCAGATAGTTAAAAATATGAAGTTTCAATTTTCAAGTGTCAAGTCGAAGCCAAAATCAGTTATCCACAGAAAATACAGGGGTATACAGAGTTTTTTGTGTTACTAGATATATGTAAAAAGGCCTGGAACTGAAGCAGAGATTTTACAATAAACTCCCTATGGATAAGAGTAAAGCTGTAGAATTTTTTGGTTCTCTGCGAACCTGTGTGTCCTCTGTGGTGAATGCTTTTTAATCTTTCTATTTTAGATTTATTATTCTTGAAACTTGATGCTTGAAACTGATACAAATATTGCCTTTTTATGCCTCTGCATTCTAGAATAGTCTGTAATGAAGTTACCTGTGTGACCTGCAGGAGTTCTGTATGGATATCATAAACTTGCTTGTATTCCTTGTGATCGGGCTTATCGCTGGTCTGCTGGCTGGCCTGATTATGCGTGGTAGTGGTCTCGGTCTTGCTTGTGATCTTGTGGCTGGGTTGGTCGGTAGTGTGCTGGGTGGCATTTTTATGATGACTTTTGGTGGGGCAGGACAGTCGGATTTTAAGTCCTACGCTGCTGCGGCTGTAGGTGCTACTGTTATAATCATGGTTGCCGGGCCAGTCAAACGTCGTTTGTAGTCCTGCGTGTAATAATTAGAGGCTCCTTAACAGAGAAAATCAATGACAGCAAAATTACTCAGCGGCATAGAAGTCGCAGAGGCCGTAATTGCGGATGTACGTAAACGTGTAGAGGAACTGGCCAGGCAAGGTGTTCAGCCGGGACTTGGTACCATACTCGTTGGTGATGACGGCCCCAGTACAAGTTATGTCAGGAAGAAGCACGAGGCCTGTGAGAATGCCGGTATTCGCTCATTTCATCTGAAACTTTCCACTTCTTCCACACAACAGGAGTTACTCGACGCGGTCCATGCATTCAACAAGAATGATCAGGTAGACGGCTATATTATCCAGTATCCTGTACCAAAGGGCATGGATTTCAATGAAGCCCTGATGCACATGAGTCCAGCCAAGGATGCGGATGGTCTGCACCCGGTAAATCTCGGCAAACTTGTGCTGCAGGAGACCGGCCCTGTACCCTGTACCCCGGCGGGGATACAGGCAATTCTGGTTCACTATGGCATCGAAGTGGCAGGCAAAGAGGTGGTTATTATTGGCCGCGGACCTACACTGGGTCGTCCCCTTTCATTACTGTTGACAACGAAACAGGAAGGCGCAAATGCGGCTGTGACTGTCGTGCATTCTGGTATTAAAGACCTGGGCTATTTCACCCGGCGTGCAGACATAGTCATTTCCGCCACCGGTGTCGCCAGCATAGTAATGCCCGAAATGATCAAACCAGGTGCTGCAGTGATCAGTGGTGGTATCAGCTGGGAGGGCAAAAGGCTAATGCCGGATGTCGATGAGTCGGTCGCAGAAGTAGCAGGCTGGATTACACCACGACTCGGTGGAGTGGGGCCTACGACTGTAGCGATGCTGCTACGCAATACTGTACTTGCAGCCGAGAAAAGAGGATGAGTTATAGGTCATAGGTTGAAAGACGAAAGACCTATGATCTTCTGTTAACAATATGAATTGCTTCTCCATTCACTGCCAGTGCAGCTTCGTGCACTGCCTCAGACAGGGTGGGGTGACCGTGGATGGTGAGCGCCAGGTCTTCTGCGGTGGCGCGGTACTCCATTGCCAGTACGGCTTCGGCGATTAGTTCCGAGGCATGGGCGCCGATTATGTGTACTCCCAGGATTTCGTCTGTTTTCTCTTCGGTGATGATCTTGACCATGCCGGAGGTCTTGTGCATGGCTCTTGCCCTGCCTGATGCAGTGAACGGGAAGCTGCCGCTGCGGGTGTTGATGCCGGCTTTTTTCAAGTTGTCTTCAGTTTGACCTGCCCAGGCAATTTCAGGTTCTGTGTAGATGATGGATGGGATGGTGCTGTAATTGACATGGCCAATGTTTCCGACAATGCGTTCGGCGACGGCAATTCCTTCCGCTGAGCCCTTATGTGCCAACATGGGACCGGGGACTACATCACCCACAGCATAGACATTTGGAAGGTTGCTCATCAGATGTTCATTTACGTGAATAAAGCCACCCTCATCAACCAGTAAACCGGTCTCAGCAGGTGCCAGACCCTCTGTGTAAGGTCGGCGTCCAACGGCAACGATCAGTTTGTCTACTTCCACGACATGCGATTTACCCGCTTCGGTGAAAGAGACGGTAACGCTTTTATCATGGACTTCGCTTGCTGTAACACAGGCCCCGAATTTTATATCCAGTCCCTGAGCTTTGTATGCTGCCTGAGCCAGAGCAGCTATATCCCTGTCTGTGGCTGGCAAAAAATTATCCTGAGCTTCAAGTATGGTCACTTCCGAGCCAAACCGCCGCCATATGCTGCCCATCTCCAGCCCGATGACACCGGCACCGATGATGCCAAGGCGTTCAGGTGCCTGGTCAAAGTTCAGAGCACTCTGTGAGTCTACAATCAATACCCTGTCCATTTTTGCTGCAGGAATGTCTATTGGACGTGAGCCGGTTGCAATGATGATGTTACTGGCAGAGAGCTTTTTGCTGGTTTTACTGTTCTTCAGAGTGATAATAACCTGCCTGTCGGGTAGCAATTGGGCTCGGCCTGCAAAGGAGGTGATCCTGTTTGCCTTGAACAGAGAATCGATGCCGCCTGTAAGTTCGCTAACGATACGATTTTTTTCAACCTGTACCTGATTAAGATCCAGTGTTATATCCTTGATGCTGATACCTGGGTGCACCGATGAATCCAGCAAATCTATGTAGTATTCAGAGCTTTCCAGTAAGGCCTTTGAGGGTATACAACCTGCGTTCAGGCAGGTGCCTCCCAGCATCGGCTTGCCCTGCTGATCGAGCCAGTCATCGACACAGGCTGTTCTCATACCCAGCTGGGCGCAGCGTATGGCAGCAACATATCCGGCAGGGCCTGCGCCAATCACAATTACGTCAAAATGTTTTTCCATTTTCTTTTGCCCATTTATTACAAGCTATCACAAGCCTATCAGGAGCCGTGAAGGGTCTTCCAGATCCTGCTTGATACTCACCAGAAATTGTACCGCATCGCGGCCATCTATCAGCCGGTGGTCATAGGAAAGCGCCAGATACATCATTGGGCGGATAACAATTTCACCGTTTTCAACCATCGCACGCTGGCTGATGTTATGCATGCCAAGTATCGCGCTTTGCGGTGGGTTCAGCAGGGGGGTTGATAACATGGAACCAAAGACGCCGCCATTGGTGATGGAAAAGGTGCCACCTGTTAGATCGTCGAGTGTTAGTTTACCGTCACGTGCTTTCTGAGCCATTTCAAGAATCTGTGTTTCGATATCACCAAAGCTGGAATTCTGAACATTCCTCAGGACAGGCACAACCAGTCCCCGCGGTGAGCTGATGGCGATGCCAATATCTATGTAGTCATGATAGATTATGTCATTGCCATCTATGGAAGCGTTGGCGATGGGGTAGTTCTGTAGCGCCTGGGTACAGGCCTTAACAAAAAATGACATGAAGCCAAGGCGAGCACCATAGCGCTTTTCAAATTCATCTTTGTAATGGACCCGGGCATCCATTACAGCCTGCATATTGATCTCATTAAATGTTGTGAGTATGGCCGCTTCCTGTTGTGCCTGTAGAAGACGTTGCGCAATACGCTGCCGCAGGCGAGACATAGGCTCTCGCCGTTGAGGTCTTTCAGTTTTCTGTGATATGTCTGTAGTGGGCTTTGCCGGCGGCACTATTTCAGGAGTAATGACTTTGCCTTTCGCCTTTGACGTGTCCGGCTGGTCAACGTTCTGCTGGCCGATGAGATTAAGTACGTCCTGTTTCGTAATACGCTGACCCTTGCCAGTACCAGTGAGCATAGAGAGGTCGATGTGGTTTTCTAGCGCAATCTTTTCTGCCGCAGGACTTGCTACAGGCATGGCCGACTTTTCGTTTTTCTGTGTGACTTCGAGTTTCTTCCCGGTTGCCTTTTCTGTCTGGCTATTATCCAGTACTGCAAGAATCTCATTTGCTTTTACAACGGCTCCGACTTCAGTGTTTATATCACTGATAACACCCTTTTCGGGTGCCGGAACTTCAAGCACAATCTTATCCGTCTCAAGATCCATAACAGGTGCATCACGTTCCACTACATCGCCCTTCTGTACATACAGCTTCACCACCGTGGCATCCATCACGGATTCAGGTAATACCGGCACCTTAATTTCAATTCCCACTCAACACTCCTTAAAGTCTTTAGTCTTTCGTCCTTAGTCCTTAGTCTTCAATGTTTTCCTTTCCCCTTTCTTTACAGTCAACGCCTGATCCACAAGCGCATGCAGCTGCGACATGTGCAGTGAATAGGAACCTGCTGCCGGTGCTGCTGCGGCAGCCCGTCCACAATAACTCAGTTTGTGATTTGTTCCAGTACAGGCCTCCAGGTGATGCCGAATCTGGTACCATGCACCCTGGTTCATTGGTTCTTCCTGGCACCATACAATGGAATCGGCGGCTGGATACTCTGCAATCACATTGATCAGCAAGTTACGAGGGAAGGGGTACAGCTGCTCGATACGGATAATAGCTATATCATCGATTTCTTTTACTTCTCGTGCAGCAAAAAGATCATAGTAAACTTTGCCCGTGCAGAGAATGACACGGCACACCTGTTGAGGATTTAATCCTTTGTTCTCCGGGATGATTATTCGAAAGCTACTATTGGCCAGCTCATCAATGGATGATGTTGCCAGTGGGTTGCGCAACATGCTCTTCGGACTCATGACGATAAGAGGTCGCCTGAAGTTCTGTAGCATCTGTGCTCGTAGCAGATGAAAAATCTGCGCTGCCGTAGTGGGAACACAGACGCGCATATTATACTCAGCACATAGTTGCAGAAACCGTTCGAGTCTGGCTGATGAATGTTCCGGTCCCTGACCTTCAAAGCCATGTGGAAGAAACAGGGTCAGTCCAGTGACCCTGTCCCACTTGCTTTCTGCGGAACTGATGAACTGGTCAATGAAAACTTGTGCACCATTGGCAAAATCGCCAAATTGCGCTTCCCAGATGACCAGGGTAGTAGGTTCTGCTGTGGCGTAACCGAGTTCAAAACCTAACACGGCTTCTTCGGATAACAACGAGTTGATGATCTGGAATCGAGAAGTTTTGTTGCCGATGTGCTGTAGTGGAATATACCCGTCGCCTGTATTCTGATCGTAGAGTATGGCATGGCGATGAAAAAAAGTGCCGCGCCCGCTATCCTGTCCGCTAAGGCGGACACCAAAACCATCTTCTAGCAGACTGGCATAGGCCATGCTTTCGGCAAAGCCCCAGTTGACTGGTAGGCCACCACTTGCCATTTTTTTGCGATCACCAACGATCTGCGCGACGCGCGGGTGTAATGCAAAACCCGCCGGGAGTTCTTGCATATCATCGGACAGGTGACGGATGCGCTCAAGTTCAACGGATGTGTCAAGCTGAGCTTCATCCAGCCAATTATTATCCTTATTGCGATATTTTGACCAGTCAACTATGTATGGGTGCTTAGCATGCTGTAAAATATTTAACGCTACAACCTTTCCACTGTGGATTTTGTCATGGTAAGTATCTTGAAGTGATTTTACCGTTTCAGCATCAACGATATTTTCTGCCTGCAGCTTTCGGGCGTAACTCTCACGAGTGGTCGGAATAGACGCAATCAGCGAGTACATTACGGGTTGTGTTACCGATGGTTCATCGGCCTCGCTATGGCCATGACGCCGATAACAGATCATGTCGACAACGACATCGCATTTGAATTGTTTGCGATAATCGAGTGCCAGCCGGGTTACAAAAATGACGGCTTCAGGGTCATCTCCATTGACATGGAAGATAGGTGCCTCGACCATCTTTGCGACATCAGTACAGTACGGGGTCGAACGTGCATCCATAGGGTTGCTGGTGGTAAAACCTATCTGATTATTATGAATAAGATGAATGGTACCACCGGTGTGGAAGCCTCTGGTTAGAGACATATTAAGGGTTTCCATTACCACCCCCTGACCGGAGAATGAAGCATCTCCGTGTATCAATACCGGCAGTACCGTTTCGTGTGCATCATCATTACATCGATATTGTCTTGCCTTGACTGCTCCGATTACTACAGGGTCTATCACTTCAAGATGTGATGGGTTAAATGCCAGGGCAAGGTGTAGAGGCCCACCATCTGTCTTGATGTCAGAGGAAAATCCCATATGATATTTCACATCCCCTGAACCATAATTAATTTCTTTTTTCCCCTCGAATTCTCTGAATAGTTCATCGGGTGCTTTACCCATAGTATTGATCAGGACGTTTAATCTGCCGCGATGAGCCATGCCGAGAACGATCTCTTTTACCCCCTGGCGGCCGCTATGCTGAAGCAGCTCATCGAGCAGGGGAATCATGCTTTCACCACCTTCCAGAGAAAATCGTTTTTGTCCGACATAGCGGGTATTAAGGTAGCGTTCCAGACCTTCGGCTGCAGTTAAGAGTTCTAGCAGTTGAATCTTTTTCTGCTTGCTTTGAACCGTAGGATTAATATTCGTTTCGAGTCGTTGCTGGATCCAGCGTTTCTTGCGAGTGCTGACAATATGCATATATTCAGCACCAATACTGCCGGTATAAATCTTGCGAATCCGGTCAATGATCTCGTGCAGGGGTAGCATGTCAGGCGCAAACAATGAACCAGTATGGTAAGAAGTGTCCATGTCGGCATCAGTTAAATGATGAAAAGCAGGATCAAGATCAGGAACATCAGGGCGGGAAAGTGTCCCGATCGGGTCAATGTCCGCCTGCTGATGCCCGCGCACGCGGTAGGCATTGATTAACCTGAGTACGGCTGATTGTTTAAATGCCGCCAGGTTATCAAGAGGATTTACCTGTAGAGACTCGTCGGTTGGCGCGTTAGATGATATCTGTGTGTTGTCGGCGTCAAGCAGAGCAAACAGGGCTTGCCAGTCGTCAGAGACTAAAGCCGGGTCAGACTGATACTGCTGGTAAAGTTCTTCGACATAGTCTCTGCTACCATCAAATGGCAATGTACTGTAATGAAAGCGGATAGGAAGATCTTTCATTTTATCGAAGTCCATCTCCTGTCTTTGGGCAGGATAGCCATAGTATATTATTCCCTTTTCTGCATCATAGTCTGGCAATACATACCAGGCAAGTATAGAGGCGCCCTATCGTCTTTTTCAGCCTGAATCACTCTCCCGCTGAATGTTCTCCCACGTACAGAATGGATGCCGGGCAAGTTCAGTATTGTAATAACGTGCTTCGCTAGAAACTTCATCCCCAGTCCACGGTGGCAGTTCGAAATCTTCATCAGGGTGATCGAGTTCTATCTCGGCTACAATTAGTCCGTCGTTATCTCCAGCAAACACATCAATTTCCCAGGTTTTGCCGGCATAGTCGACTTTATAGCGCCTCTTGGTGACAGTAATGGAGCAGAAAAGAGACAGCAATTCTTCTGCTTCATCAAGTGGAATGGAATATTCGAATTCCTGTCGAAGAATACTCGGTGTAGCGGATTTGATATTCAGGTTTGCTTTGTTGCCTTCTTTTCGTACGCGCACTGAGCAGGGCCCACCGCTTGTAAGATAACCCTGTTTGAAATCAGTACCGTTATTTGCGCAGGCCTTCCAGAGATTATTTTTTACCAGAAACTTGCGTTCGATCTCTATTCCCATGCTAGTACTCCGTCAAGGTTGTATTGGTGGGTACTGGTTATTATTGTCTGGGGAAAATCCGGATTACCCGTAGTTTGCCATCTTTGAAATCAAAGCGAATACCCTGACTCTTATAAAGTAATTTGTTACGTTTTAACGTGCCACCACCATAGTAATTAATAATCTCATATACTGGCATGTCAAAACGAGCGCCCTTTATTGTTGTGTACTGTGACGATATTGAACCTGCCAGCGCAATAGCCCGAACCTTACTGTTCTTTATGCCCACCTGTAGTGCAGTTTCATTATCAAGGGGATAAGAGTAGATCACCAGGCCTGTAAATATGCCCTGTTTCTTTTTTTTAGCTGGTTTGCCAAGTTGTTTGATGAGCTGTTCAACACTTTGTCCAATGTAAACCTTTTTCAGGCCAACGCCTTCGGAAATGAAGTAGTCACTAGCGAGGTATTGCATGACCTTCTTTCTGTATTCAGAATTATCTATGGTCACAGATTGAGCATGCAGCGTGCTTACAGGCAGCAGTAGTGTGAAGCTGAGGAATAAAAATAATATTCTTGAAATCATAATTTTTACTGTGGGCAGTGAGCGCATGACGCAGTGTAGCAAATGTTTACCGACTCTTCACAGTTCCGGGATAACCGGTTTTTTTTTCGTCATGACCGGTGAGGTTTTATCTACTGGTTAGAAAAGCCTGCTTGAGCTAACATTCCCTAATGGATGATAACCAATTATTGCGCTACAAACGACATCTTCTGTTGCCGCAGATTGATGTTGCCGGTCAGCAGCGTTTGCTTGATGCAAGTGTGCTGGTAGTTGGGGCTGGGGGACTGGGGTCTCCGGTTTTGCTGTATCTGGCGGCTACGGGAATTGGCAAACTTCATTTCTATGATGACGATACCGTTGAAATATCCAATATACAGCGACAGATACTATTCGATAGTTCTGTGCTGGGACAATCCAAGGCGGAGACCGCAGCTGAGCGTCTACGGGCAGTCAATCCCGATTGTCAGGTGGTGGCTGTGGCATCAAGACTTGAGGGCGAAATACTGAACGCTGCAGTGGCTGATACCGATCTGGTGATCGACTGCTGCGACAATTTCAGCACACGTTTTGCAGTCAACCGGGCCTGCGTAGAAAATCAGAAAACACTGCTGTCCGGGGCAGTCATTCGTATGGAAGGACAATTGTCTGTATTCAGCGGACATAAGCAGGATATGCCCTGTTATCAGTGTTTGTACCAGCCGGATGCCTATGACGATGAGACATGTACCAGCAGTGGTGTACTGGGCCCGGCGGTAGGGGTCATCGGTAGTTTGCTGGCGACAGAAGCAGTCAAATATATAATCGGCATAGGAGACTCTCTGGAGGGGCGTTTGTTATTATTTGATGCTATGGCTATGCGTTTCAATGAACTGAAACTGAAGAAAGATCCAGCCTGTCCGGTTTGTGGTTTAGAGTCGTAAGTTCCAAGTTCCAAGTTCCAAGTTCCAAGTCGAAGTCAAAATCAGTTGACCACAGAGGACTCAGAGGAAAGAAAATTATTTTGGCTATAGGCAATGTGCAACTTACGAAGTTCTTCGTGTAATTTTGAATTTATTTAAGAAAATCAGGTGGGACCGTATAAAAAACCTCAGTGTACCTCCGTGTCCTCTATGGTAAATGCTTTTAGTCTTTCTGTTTTAGATTTATCATTCTTGAGACTTGAAACGTCAGTTCGTATTGTCAAGATTTCCAGACAGTGTGATTGACAACAATGCCCAACAGCATCAATCAAACAGATCCGGAACCACACCATTGTCCCCGGCAAAGATGATTCGGCCTTCTTTATGTGAGGGGTTCACCGACTCAGTCCAGGTGGCCGCACTGTCGGTCGTCACGGATATCTTCTTGCCGACTTCTTCAAAACGACTGTATTTCCCATTCACTAATATCATCTTCCTGCAAGTCGATTCAATAAACAGGGTATCTTCTTCAATACCTGCTGTCGGTCTTTTAGTACCCAAATACAGCAAGGTATCGAGCGTCTGGTAGGGAAGGTCGCCCACCGAACAACCTTGCGGCAGTGGGACAATACCGTATGGAGACCAATTTGCCCCATTATCCAGGGAAAGGTAGAGCTGTACCTCGCCACGCGTATCTTTAGCAAAGTAATCCTCCCCATTTTGGCTTACCCAGCCTAATAAGCGATTATTATCCATCGCTACTATACGTTGTATACAGTACTCATCTGCTCTGGGGGTGGCGGTGCGCACACATTCGTCAAAATTAGCCAGGGTCGAGTAATTGGCGCCCCGGTCAACCGTTCTGCGTATTGCAGAATCGAAGCGCAGGGTATTCGGGTCGGCACTCTCTTTTTTCTCCACGTACACACTCGTGACGTAATTATTGCCACCTTGCCAGGAAAGCTCGGGCAGCCCACCGTTACCCAATACAGCGTTGGTACTGGGAATCCAGCCAGAAGCCTGATTGTTCCAGTTTGCCATATTCATGAGTTGGAACTGACGCGAACGTGGTGTGGGGTCACTGGGCAAGGGGTGTTTCATGCGCAACGCGGTCAGGCTGTTGTTTCCGGTATACGTCAGGGAGCGTAAGGTCGCACTAAAATCTGAGATATTATTGTTAAATCCAGCGAACAGGGAGTTCCAGTCCAGTGGGACTTTGGCGCCAGTTTGCTGGCCATATTCCTTTAAGCGAAGCGGAATAACACGTATACCAGTAGGATCTGATGTAGAAAGACTATAATTCAGATATTCTGGATACAGTAGCAGGCTTCCGTTACCAATATAGGTGACGGCATTTACGGCCAGGCGGTCACCCGGATCGGGGGTGGTATCGCTGATAGCAACGGGGTGCTCTGCGACTTTTTGCCAGCTTTTTCCCAAATCCCGTGATTGGTAGATATCAATGATATTGGGTACCAGAGCACTGCCATCCGACCGGCTGACATCGAAAGCCAGCAATCGCTGAGGAGAAAAGGTTTTTACCGCAATGCCACGTTCCCATTTCGTCTGATCCAGAACGACAGGGTTACCGATCTTGCCATCAAAGACCAGGGTAAATGGTTTGTTGATATCTATATTGTTTATGCCAGACAGATCAAACGATACGTCAAAGTCGTCTTTATCCGAAAAAATTTTGCCACCCGAAAAAATCATGGCGCTTGGGTCACTTACCTTGCTGGTTATGTTATACCGATTTCCAGTGTTATCGTCGTAGTAGAGTGTAAAGCTGCCCTCGGCAAAACTAAACGGTGCAAAACCGGGGTTTTTCTTGCTGGTGTTGTTCTTAATCTTAAATGTGAGTGATTCACCAGCAACATAGATTACATCCTTCACTTCTAACCTGCCACGGAAGAAGTAGTTGATCAGGCCGGCGCCGTAGGCGATAGTGCGGGGAAAGAGGAAAGGGTAGGCGGTTTTAAAGTTAAACCTGTTGAGAGTAAATGCCCTGACGACGACTTCAGCATTGTTCCCGAATTCATCCTCAATGATGTTGATGTTGTAACGGTCCAGTTTATCATTCCACAAAGAAGCCGAGCTGGCACGTGTATTGGTTCCACTATAGCTGCTAATGTAGTTGTCTGTGACCTGGGTTTCGTAAAACCAGATTTCACCTGAGAGAGAAAGCCCCGAATTATTTAGGTTCGGATCGCTTGCAATCAGATCCTGAATACCCACCTTATTAACCTTCGGTTCGGCTCCATTATTGACCGGTACAGGGTTTGGAAATTTTCTGTGAGGGACAACCTCGTTTAAGAACAGGCTTCTTCGAAAATTAGTCCCGGCACTGACAAAGTTGCGATTGGTAAATTCAGCCATACCACGACCATTTCCATTCTCTGTTAGCCAGAAGTCACGAGCGGTAGAAAAAAACCGTAGGTCGAGTTGGGGGTAGCTGCTGCAGTTGAAATTACCAAGAATCGAAACCCGGTTTCCATCGGTATATTTTTCGTAATAACTCGGATTGTGGAAGCCGTAGCAAGCTACCCCTTCTTCTTTCCCGTTACAATGTGCATCATTGCGTACGTGCTGCGGTTGTGCCATGTCCTGGATGTGGTGAATCACCATGCCCAGTGTCTGGAAAAGCATGCCCCAGTTTTCCTTTCGTTTACTTTTTATCGGTTCTGACGCGGCATCAAGCATCATCTTGTTCGCATCAAAAAAGGAATTGCTTTGACCTGTTATATCTTGCTGCTTCTTCCCGGCAGCAGGCTTACCATCCTCTGTTGCCCAGTTCGGCGAAGTGTCAGTCAATCCAAGAGTAATGCCGAATGCGTTTAGTGGCTCATTTCTTAATGGGTCGAAGAAATGTCTTAACGGGCGTTTAATGGATGCAATATCATCTTCATACTCGGCACCCCAGCCGATGAGCTCCTGGGTTGTATGCGAGCGAGAGCGGCTAGAGCCCGCAGTAAGTAGTTCTCGAACGAATGTGTAGTCTGAACCAGTCTTTTTTATAGGCACCCAGCCTAGACCCTTCATAAAAGCATCTTGCGCCATAACAGAGCATTCGGCAGTTTTTTGGCTAAGCGCATCATGCGTATCAATTTCATAGGCGTGAAGAATTGCAGAGGTCAATAAAAGAACCAACATAACGGAAATTTTCGCGGTATTATTCATTTTTTGTCCCCGCTGCTGTTAACTGCTTCAGGTGGTGTGGTACGTATGATGAACTCAGCTGGCTGTGATGTGGGGTGGTTTATTTTGTAAGGCTTCCTCTTAGTGGGGTCATCAGAACAACACGCCTCAAATTCATCGTTGCTCATCCCATGGCTAAGGAAAAATGCTTTTGGGTCAACACCACACACTTTTTTTAAGAGGAGCCTACTTCGTATTAGCATATCAAAAAGTTCTGTATTCATATCGCTATGATCCCATGCAGGGTGTGCTAATACGTAGGCTTTTCTTCGAATTCTGTCGTTGGCAAGATAATAATTTGGTAGTTTTAACCAACCACATTCGGGTATGAAATAATAAGATAAGACTAAACCAATATTATCTCCATATTTCTTCCACTGTTTATACTGCCACTTTTCCGAGTGCATTGGTTTAAGCTTAATGGTCTTGCCATCCCAGTCCGATTTCCAAGCCTCATTACGGGCAAGATAATTGTCGCTACTGATCCGGTTGTGGAGGAGTTCTGGCCAATAACCTGAAGCATAGATCACCATCTCGGGGCGACTTTTGCTAAACCAGCCTTTCCCAGCTTCTTTTTTACTCTTCTTCCAACCGGGCATTTTGTAGTACCCCGATGAATTGGATATTGCCTCTTGCACTTCCACAGTGCCGATAGGATTGCTGCCGCCAAAGGTACTGGTCATCCTGGGCCAGTTTATATACACCACGGCATTGGGAATTGGCAGACCCGTTTCGGCATCGACGATCTTTCCCTCAAAAGAGGTCGCCTCAAAAACAGTTCTCGGAAACAATGTCCAGGCTTCCAATGCTGCGGAAGACAGCATGGTTATCAATATCAGGGTGCTGACAATTGCTGTTTTTCGGGGGATTGCTTTACTGATGCCGTTTCTCATATCATTCCCTCCAGACGCCACTGGAAATTCGTCCCGGTACAGACAAACAGCTCAAGTTGTGGGTAGCTACTGTGCGTCAAGAAGCTGAACCCTTCGCCGTGTTGTTCATTTTAGCTCCTGGTCGCGGTGCGTGGTTTCATTTGCCACTCCGTGAGTGGTGATAGCTGGTTGCGGTGATATATTGAGTGCTTTCGTTTTTTTGTTGTAATCTGTCCTATTCGTGGAATTTTCAGCGCAACAACGATCAAATTCTTCTTTGCTCATTCCATGTGTAAGGAAAAGTTCTTTTGGATCGACGCCACACTCTTTCTTTAAGGAGAACCTGCGGCGAGTTAGCATGTCGGAAAGGTATGTTTCCCGCCTTTTATTCTCTCCGTCTGCGAGTGGAAATCGGTATACTTTTCTCCTTATTCTGTCTCTGGCTATCAGGGAGTATGGCAACTTAATCCACCCACAGGATTCTATATATCTATAATTCACCGTAAACAAGAGGATTTCAAGAGCACGGTCATAGTGTTGCCATTGTTCTGCGTTCCATGCTTCTGAATGCATCGGTTTAAGTTTAATGGATTTACCATCCCAGTCTGATTCCCAGACCTCATTCAGGGCAAGCTTATTATCCTCTCTGTTTACCTTGTAGTGCATTATGTTGTAGCTATGTCTTGGCCAGTAACCGGAGGCATAGGCGATTATTACAGGGTCAATTTTAAGGAACCAGCCTTTTCCCGCCTCTTCTTTTCCCTTCTTCCAACCAGGAATTTTGTAGTGTCCTGATGAATCAGATACCACTTCTTGTACGTCTACTACGCCGGTACGGTTGCTGTCGGTTTCGGTACTTGTCGTCCTGGGCCAGACCACAACCACTAAGGCATTGGGAATTGGCTGGCCGGTCTCGGCATCGACGATCTTCCCTTCAAAAGAGGCGGCTTCAAAAACAGTTCGCGGGAACAACGACCAGGCATTTAATGCTGAAGAAGGCAGCAGGAGTGCCAATATCAGGATGCTGAGAATTGGCTTTTTACGGGCAATCATACTAGAAATATCGTTTCCCATTACATCCCTTCCACACGCCAGACGCCATTGTAGTCCTGCATAAACTGGATCAGAAATATTCGACTGGTGCCATCAACGACTTCACTCACGGCATGCTCGCCATACGTCAAGCCGGTATCCACCGGTTCCAGGTTGCTATAGCCAGAGATAATGCTTTTCATGTAGGGCAATAGCTGGTAAAAGATTTTGCCATATCCCTGTTGGCCCGTCCCGGTTAGATAGTTCATTGCCAGGCCATGATTACCTGCTGCCAGAGCGGTGTTCATGCCATCCCATACGCCTTTAATTATCTGATTGATCTGTGCTTTGCTCTGAACACTCACTGCCAGTTCTTCGGTACGACTAACGTTGTTTTTGTCCAGGATAGTGATCTTTGGCAGATATAATCCGGGTTCAGCATAGTCATGTTTGATGGGATTTTTCAGGGCGCCTGCGAGGATCTGTTCAAAAGTAATGAACTGATCAGTGGCACCATTGCCATCGAAATCCAGTTCGACCATTTCGATGCCTACCAGACCTGAGTTTGTGATTGTAAACGAAATGGTCGATGGGGCGAAGGCATTGACTGGTGTGGCATCTACGCTCAACAGGTTGTCATTGTTACGGGTGACTATCAGGGTTTGCGTCATTTGCTTACGATTAAGCAGGGTAGCCGTAATGGTTAGTGTGTTGCTGCCTGGAGTAAGTGGAACGACGGCGGCAAACTCGCTACCGTAGGGAGTACCGCCCCGATGGGCGACAACCCCATTGACGGTCACACCGGTATTGAGTGGGACAGTGAGTGTACCGGTGACCAACACCGAGCTGTCGCCAATCAATGCGCTATTCAGTGGTGAGGTGATGGTCAGGACGGGTGGCTGATTCTGGCTGGGGTCGTCTGGAAAATAATCGTCGCCGTTTGCCACACCGTCACCATCACGGTCAGGGTCGTTGTTGTCACCAATGCCATCGCCGTCAAAATCATAAGCCTGACTGGGGTCATTGGGGAAGGCATCAAACACATCGGGAATGCCATCCGCATCGCTGTCGCCCTGGTAAAGGTTTGAGACTACGGTCACCTGGATCATGTCAGCATCTGGCACGATTGTTTTTCTAAATGCACTGGTGACCTCTGCAAGTGCAAAGATAAGCCTGGTGGGGCTCGAGACAGCAGGTGCCACAAATTCCGTTTTCAGGCTATCGAGTACGTTTCTCTCAACTACTGGCCCTGAAAGCTGAATCCATGTAAATCTTTTTACGGGGTCTGGATTTCCAAACAGACCACCTCCTCCTCCGCCACCGCTATCTATCACATTTCCGCTCAATGTGACGGTGGTCCCCGGAGCTACAAACTGATCGTTGCCGGCATCAATATTTGAGGACTGGTAATCGGTTGATATAACGTTTATTAATGATTGGGTCGACTTACTTACCCCGGTGACATCTTCTACTTCCAGTTTCATAAGCAGTATACTGATAGCGCTTACTTCAGGTGCCAGCACATTGATGATGGCGCTATCCTGTCCAGCTAAATCAATGATCGGGCCAGAGTCCTGTGACCAACGATAGGTGTTCAAATACCAGTTCGTGTCCGCATCATTACTCAGTGATCCATCCAGCTTTATCATAGAGCCTTCCAGTGCAAGCACTGGAGAATCCAGTACTACACCAGGAGGCCAGCGCAGGAAGTCAATGCGATTTCTTAATATGCTGGTATCTACTGCACCCTGATTATCCGTGACGGTCAACACGAAATGGTACTCGGTTCTGTCTATACCCACAGGAGTAATTAAACTAAAACTTGTGTTTGCACTGTTCGGGTCGAGAATTTTTACCTTGGGGCCCAGGACTTGCTCCCAGAGATAACTGACGATAGTTCCATCGGGGTCAACACTGTTACCACCACCAAGGCCTCCGTAAGTATTCCTGGAGCCTGAATCGGCATTTGGTTGCACATTGGGCGGACCAGAATAGGCTTGCACTGTTATTTGTGAAGAATCAGTCGCTGTAGCACCGGTGTTATCTGTCACGGTAACGGTAATATTATAAATGCCTGCACTAAAGGCACTAAATGTGTTTGTGGGATACTGGGAGTACCTTGTCAAGGAAAACCCATTCGGCTGAGTGATTTGCCATTGATAACCCGTGATGATGCCATCCGGATCAACGCTAGCTGAGGCATCTAGAGCGATACTTTCGAATGAAAATATCGCCCTTAAGCGATCTGCTCCTGCATTGGCAATCGGGGGTAAATTTGCAGTAACATCTTTCACGGCAACATCTACCGTATCACTATCTTTTTCACCACCCTGGTCGGTCACGGTGAGTTGAAACTGGAATAAACTGTTACCTGAAACTTCTGGTGCAATAAATCCAATTATCTTACGATAGTTTCTGAAGCGAAGTACTATAGGTGGCCCGGAGATTTGCTTCCAGACATAACCAGAATTAGGAATTTCTTGCCCTGGAGTGCCGGAGCTAGAACCCAGTCCGGTAAGCTCTATGAATGTCCCTTCAACCACCTCCCTGTCTTTACCCGCATCGGCTTTGAGTCCCCCGAGTATCACGCGAATCAGTACCTTATCCGTTTTCACACCGCCCTGGTCATCCTCGACCTTAAGCTTGAATACATGATCTCCCAGCGTGTCTGCGACAAAGCTGGCGATGGCAGTTTTTGAATCTACCAACGTCATTGAAGGGCCGCTGACCTGGTTCCAGCGAAATTTGACGATGGTACCATCAGGATCTGTGCTACCTGTGCCATCCAGTACGACGGTGGCGCCCTGTCCTACTGTCTGGTTAGAGCCTGCGTTGCTCAGTGGCTTCTGGTTGGTATAGGGGTTTGAAGTGATTTTTACACTATCCGCGGCCACAGCACCGGCGTTGTCTTCGACTTTGAGTCGAAATATCAATTGTGCATTGGCAGGCATGGTAAAACTGGTGGTGGGTGACTTGTTGCCAGAAAGTGTTACGACCGGGCCTCGTGTTTGTATCCATTTGTACTTGACGATGCTGCCATCGATATCTGTGCTGCCCAGGCCGCTGAGCTGTACGATATCATTTGCTGCAACTGACTGATCAGATCCTGCATTTGCCTGTGGACTCTGGTTGGTATAGGGGTTTGAAGTGATTTTTACACTATCCGCGGCCACAGCACCGGCGTTGTCTTCGACCCTGAGTCGAAATACCAGTTGTGCATTGGCAGGCATGGTAAAGCTGGCGGCTGGGGATTTGTTGCCAGTAAGCGTTACCGCCGGACCTCGTGTTTGTATCCATTTGTACTTGGCGATGATGCCATCGATATCTGCGCTGCCCAGGCCGCTAAGTTGCACGATATTATTCGCTGTAACAGACTGGTCAGGTCCCGCATTTGCCTGGGGACTCTGGTTGGGGTAAGGATTTGCAGTGATAGTTACACTATCCGTGGCCACAGCACCGGCGTTGTCTTCGACCCTGAGTCGAAATACCAGCTGTGCGTTTGCTGGCATGGTAAAACTTGTGACTGATGACTTGTTGTCAGAAAGTGTTACTACCGGGCCTCGCGTTTGTATCCATTTGTATTTGACAATGGTGCCATCGATATCTGTGCTGCCCAGGCCGCTAAGTTGTACGATACTATATGCTGCAATCGATTGGTCAGGGCCGGCACCAGCCATTGGGGGCTGGTTGCTGTAGGGTTCTACCCGAATCAATACGCGATCATTATTTATTGCACCGGTTTCATCTACAACTTTTAGTCGAAATTCCAATAGCGCATTTGGCGGCGCCTGAAATTGTGTAATTGCTGCCTTCTTGTTATCAAGTATTACCAACGGCCCTCTGATTTGAAACCAACGGTAGTTGACTATTTGGCCGCCAGGGTGGGTGCTGTTGCTTCCGTCCAGTTGAACTATTGTGTTTTCAGTTACGGACTGATCAGCGCCTGCGTCTGACCGTGGAGGGGTATTGGCCGTTGCAATGCCTGACACTCCCCACATCACGATAAAAGTGAAAATTAGCTGCTTATGAGATTTGAGAACATCAGGGAGGGGTATAAACATCCTTGTTTACCCTTAGTCTTAAGTTATGAGACTCGCAGGGGAGAACACACTTCCCCAAAAAGACCTGTTGCGACAACGTGCTAAGGTTATCGTGTTATGAGAGCCAGCACAAACATTTCTTTTATATGAAATGGGCCTGAAGTGAGATGCGATTTCTTACATGATGCAAGGAAAGAAGTGCATTGAAGAAAGATCCAGCCTGTGAAGTTTGTAATGTAAATAAGGGTCAAGGTCTAAGGACTCGGGACAAAGGAGGAAAGTTTATTTTATGTTTTCTTTCGTCCTTAGTCTTTTGTCTCGAGTCAATTATTCCTGTCAAGATTCTCAAACAACAAGCTTGACAGCAATGCCCATTGTTCATGCCATTCTTCCGTAGGCAGTACCTTAAAATCGCTGGCTATATATTGATTGACCCGCCCGAGAGCAACGCTCATTAGCAGACGTGCACTTTCTGTCGCAGGTAGTGGTCTTGCATCATTGAACATGGCTTCACGAAAGACCTGTTTTAGCTGGGTTTCCATGCTGGCATTTATCTTGCGCGCTCTTCTGCGCAGTTCGGGTTTCTCACTGCACAGGGCATCGCCATTCAGGACTCGGCAGAGTCCGGGGTTGGTTTCGGCAAAGCCGAGATAGAGGCTGAGTATTTTGCCACAACGGGCTTCAGCATCTTTAGTCTCATCAAGGATACGACGTAGGTGGGTGTAGAGTGATTCTTCTATAAACTCAATCAATCCCCTGTACATGCGTCCTTTGCTGGGAAAGTGCCTGTAAAGGGCTGCTTCTGAAACACCCACTTTCTTCGCCAGAGCGGCTGTTGTGACAGGGCGACTATCGATTTCTTCCAGCATTTTAGCCAGAGTTTCCAGTATTGACTGGGCGCGATTTGTCGGGCGTGTATTCGTCACTTTTATATCGTATTATCAGTTTTTTCGAGAGTGGTGCCTGGTGAATTGTACATGATCGAGTTAATAAAAGCGGATATTACCAGCCTGTCTGTTGATGCTATAGTAAATGCGGCAAACAGCAGCCTGTTGGGAGGAGGGGGTGTTGATGGCGCCATTCATGCGGTCGCCGGTCCTCAGTTACTGGAGGCATGCAGTAAACTGGGTGGTTGCACGGCAGGTGATGTAAAAATGACACCAGGATTTAACCTGCCGGTAAAAATGATTTTGCATACAGTAGGGCCAGTTTGGCATGGAGGGGAAGACGGTGAGAGCGCCGTTTTAGGAAGCTGTTATGAAAAAAGTCTGCAGCTTGGTCTTGAAAAGGGTGCTACCAGCATTGCCTTCCCGTCAATCAGCACCGGTATATACGCTTATCCAAAAAGACAGGCAGCGGTAATAGCGCTGACTGCTATGGCTCAGTTCAGTGAGCAGTATGGGACTATTATTTGTTGTTGTTTCAGTGATTCAGATTTATGGGTTTACCAGAAGGTTATGGTGGCGTTGGAGATGCGGGACTAAAGATAAAAACATACCGGAATGGAGCTTTATATTATTCTTTTGTCTCGAGTCCTTAATCTTTAGCCTGTCTAAGCAGTCAGGGCCCCGTATTAGTCGCTTTCTTGTATTGGTTTATGAAATCATCCTGCCATTTTTTTGGTATGCGATATTGGGAATGCAGCACTGAACTGATAGGGTTGACCATGCCTTTTAAATCCCAACGTATCGCTTTTACCCTGTTAGCTGAAGCCCCTGTGCCGGTTGTTGTCATCCAGCCAATCAGCATGTAGGCGGGGCGATATTCTTTCTCCGCTGCCTGTGTTACCCAGGGTAATGCTTTGTCGGTATTGCGGACATCACTGAAAAGGTATCCCAGGGCGAGATTGTACATTGCCTCACTGTTACCCAATTTAGCGGATTTCTTAAACCACTCCATTGCCTGTTTGTCATCACGGCGGATACCATCTCCATCAGCATAGGCAACTCCAATGTCATTCATTGCCTGTATGTGCCCGAGTTCAGCGGCCTTTTTGTAATAAAATGCAGCGCGCGCCCTATTCTGAGGGCCACCTACACCGCGATAAAGTTTCTCTGCTTTTGCATAACTGCTATTAGGGTTGAATGAGGCCTCTAGAGTCTGTTTCAGCGACAGCAGGTTTTTATGATCAGGGATTTGCAGTAGTGCGGCATTGATTTCCTGCAGTGCGAGATCCTGTTCATCAGCTTTGTATTTTTCTCTTGCATTTTCAGCAATCAGGTTGCCGCTGACAGCCAGTCCGCGTAGTGCTCGCCTGTTTCGAGGGGAAAGTTCAAGCACCTGCTTATAGTAAGTGACAGAGTTGGCATTTTCCGGACTGATAATATTTCCATCCTTGATGGCCGTTCGGGCGTGGGTGAGCAGGCGGTTGATTTTTTTCTGTCTGTTTGAGAGAGCCGGTGGCTTCTTCTCTTCTTTGCTAACGGGGGGTATGGCCTGATGTTGTTTGACCAGTTCATCATTTGACTCATCTGCCAGGAAACGGGATATCAGTTTTGCTGTCTGGTTTTCCTCTACTGGATTGATGTCTGTCCGGGTAGCTGTATCACCAATTTCAGCTTCACTGTCGTTGGTATTTGATTGCAGTTCTGCAAAAGCAGGTGTTTCAGTTTTGGTTTTGATTTCATCGGTAGAAATCGACGGCTTATAAGATGTTGTTGATGTGTCGGGCGAGGCAAGGATTGCTGATGACTCATCCTGTTTGACTGTTGTTTGTCCAATAGGTGCTGTGCCATTTTCTGTCAAAGGACTATTCTCAGATATACCGACAGAATCAGAAGAATTATCCTTCCATATCGATATCACAGCAATTAATGCGATGCTACTGATGAGTGCTGCTGCTAGCAGCTGTAAGCGTTTTTTATGACCATCCTGGATACCTTCAGGTTTATTTAAAAGCCCTCGTATGTAGCCAGTGAATATGGAAAGTTTTTCTCTCCAGGGCAATAAAACTTTTCCAGAATCCTGTTTTTCCTGTACATTTTTATTTTTTGCCTGTGATGCTTTTTTCAGCTCACGAGTCAGGTTGGCTTCCAGCATACGGGAAGGGTCTTTCAACGCGTAATGCCGTTCACGGCGGGTTATACGGATTATCTCGGCCAGCCCATCGCAATCGTCGGTTCTGTCTTCTGCCTTTTTTGCCAGCAGATTATTCAACAGTGGTTGCAGATCGCTGAGCTCATCGGGTAAATCTGGAATCGGGGCATGAACATGGGCATAAAGAACAGCCATGCTGTTTTCGCTGTCATAAGGCACTTTACCGGTCAGCATTTCAAATAGGATGATGCCGAGTGAGTAAATGTCTGTTCGAGGGTCGTTGCCTAAACCATCGGTTTGTTCAGGACTCATGTACTTCGGTGTGCCGATAATCGTCCCGGCACGCGTCAGGTTGGTATTGGAGGTGATGGTTTTAGCGATGCCAAAGTCAGTCAGTACCGCAGAACCATTTTCACGAAACAGGATGTTTTCCGGTTTGACATCGCGATGTATGATACCTACGGAGTGTGCGTAACCCAGCGCCAGTGCGATCTGTCCTGCTATGCTTAATGCCCACTCCGGATCATTTAGATGTTCCTGCATCAAATTGCGCATATTGCCGCCGGCGATATATTCCATGGCGATGAACAACTGGTGCTTCTGCAGGCCAATATTATAGACCGTTATGATGTTGGAATGACTTAACTGGGCAACCATGCGTCCTTCCCTGATGAAGCGTTCGGCATAATCAGGTTCCATTGCCAGCAGAGGGGACATGACTTTGAGGGCCACCTGACGATCGAGCGACTCCTGTACCGCAAGGTAAACCGTTGCAATACCACCACGGCCCAGTTCCGACAGGATTTTATAACCAGGGATATCCGGGTAATTCAGGTTGTCAGTTTCTTCCTGCAAAATGGGTTACCGTGAAGGCTTCAGAAATTCTCTATTTATTACGCATCCAGACAGAGGATGCGTGTGTTGTTTAAGTGGTATAATGATAGGCGATGCGGCCTGTCAAGGGAACACCTTGCCGGGGTTAAGTATGTTATTCGGATCGAACAGGGTTTTCAGTTTCTTCATCCAGTTCAGGGTGACCTGATCAATTTCAAGTGCTATATAGTTCTTTTTTTCAGTACCGATGCCATGCTCGCCTGATAGTGTACCGTCGAGGCCAAGAACCAGTTCAAAAACGGCTGACAGGCAGGGCATGGCCTGCAGAGACTGTTCAGCATTCTGTGTGTCGTAAAGCAGGTTAACATGAATGTTACCATTGCCCGCATGACCGAAATTGACGATGGGGATGCCGTATTTCTCACTAAGTTTTTGCAGTCCCTGCAGCAATGCCGGGATATTGGCGACCGGTACGACGACATCTTCGTTCAGTTTATTCGGTGCTATTTGCCGTAGCGCGGGAGACAGCGCCTTGCGTGTGGCCCATAATTTTTTTGCGCCATCTGCAGAGTCTGAATGATATATCTCGAGCAATGATGCATTGCTGGCAGCGCTACTGATCTGTTTGATTGAATTGGGCATTTCTGTTTCCAGACCATCCACTTCAATCAACAACAGTGCAGCAGAATCATCGGGAATGTGGACACCAGGTTTATTTTTTACCAGTTTGATGGATGCCTGATCAAGAAATTCCAGCGCAGTGGGTATCAGGGACTGGTTCATGATGGCGACTATCGCATCGGTTGCACCCTGGATGGAGTTGTAACAGGCGGTCAGCGTTCTGCTGGACTGCGGCAGGGGGAGTAGTTTCAAGGTCGCTTCGGTTATGATCGCCAGCGTTCCTTCGCTGCCAATCAGCAGACGTGTCAGGTCATAGCCCGTCACACCCTTGGTAGTTTTTACACCTGTATGCAGGGTGTCTCCATTTGCTGTGACTGCAATCAGGCTGAGGGTGTTTTCACGCGTAGTGGAATACTTTATTGCACGAGGACCTGCGGCATTAAAACCCAGGTTGCCGCCAACGGTGCAGACGCTGGCACTGCCCGGATCCGGAGCCCAGAAAAAACCGTTTTCTGCCGCACAATCCTGAACCGCCTGATTGGTGACGCCGGGTTCTACGCGCATCAGCCTGTTGCTGACGTCGACTTCAATGATCCGGTTCATCTGTTCCATCGACATTACCAACCCACCCTGTACCGGGACTGAGCCACCTGTCGTACCGGTGCCGCGCCCGCGGACAGTTAGAGGTATTTTATAGCGATTGCATAATGTAGTGATAGCGACGACTTCATCATGCGTGACCGGTAGAGCGACGGCCTGTGGTGCTGCATGTTTGCGGGAGTTATCGAAGCCATAGGTCCAGCATTCGGCCATATCCAGAAGTAGTCTTTCCGGTGACAGGCAGGGTTTCAGCAAAATGAGAAAATCATCATCCAGGTTTTTGGGAGGATCTTTAGATGATTTTTCAGATGATTCTTCTGGTAGCATAGAATCAGGTTCTAATCTTTTTGATTAGATCACGGGTAGAACGTTGATAGCGAAAAGGGATGGAATGAACTTCGCCACCACCCTGAATAACCTCTGCAGCACCGACAATATCTTCCACCGGCCAATCGCCGCCCTTGACCAGAATATCAGGCTTAAGCAGGCGGATTAGTTCCAGTGGTGTCTCTGCATCGAAGGGGATGACTATGTCAACACTTTGCAGGGCAGCGAGTAATGCCAGTCTGTCAGACAGGGGGTTGACGGGTCTGCCTCTTCCCTTGTTCAGCCGGCGTACCGAAGCATCAGTATTCACTGCCACCAGCAGGCAGTTTCCCAGTTGTGCTGCTTCTTCAAGATAGCTGACATGACCTCGATGCAGAATATCAAAACAGCCATTTGTGAACACCAGGGGGCGAGGAAGACTGGTCAGCAGATGGCCGTTAGCATCTGTTTCAGCAAGAATTTTGTTTTCGATACTAGCCATGAATACTGATAGAGCAGGCTTATACCGGCCCCAGAAGCTGAGTGTCGATTAGATCACACAGGCAATGAATAATTATGATGTGAATTTCCTGTATTCGTGCTGTCGACTTTGCCGGTACTGACAGAAAAATATCATCATCATTCAGTATGCCTGCCAGATCGCCGCCGGTATCGCCGGAGAGTACCACGCAGTGCATTTGTCGTTGATGCGCTGACATCACGGCCCGTAGTATGTTTGCTGAATTACCCGAAGTTGAAATAGCCAGCAGGATATCACCCTGCTGCCCCAGTGCGCTAATCTGCTTGGAGAAAATATCATCGAATGTATAGTCGTTGGAGATCGATGTGATTGTGGATGAATCTGTGGTCAGTGCGATGGCAGGCAGGCCAGGCCGTTCACGTTCAAAGCGGTTCAGCAGTTCTGATGAAAAATGCTGGGCATCGCCGGCAGAGCCGCCATTGCCGCAGCTTAAAATTTTATGGTCTGCCAATAATGCATTCGTTATTAATGTGGCGGCATCAACAATATCCGTCGTAAGTTCCTCGAGTGCCGCATGAGCTGTTTCGATATGTGAAGTGAAAATGTTAGTGACGCGTTCAGAAATTTCCATTGTTTAAGTACACCCCTATTAACTCATTCGGTACTGCTAATGATACTTTATCAGCGAGGGTGTCAGAATGCATCTTTGATCCATAATAATTCCTGTTTGGCTGTTTGTGCGGAGATCGCAATCACATCAAAGCGCATAAATAAGTGTGCGTATTGCCTGTGCGTCAGCAGGAAATGTTCAGCAGTTTTCCTTATGCGCTGCATTTTTCGCGGGGTGATCGATTCCGCAGCAGTACCGAAAAATGGATTGCTGCGGTAGCGTACTTCGATAAAAACCAGGGTGTCCACATCCTGCATCAGCAGATCGATCTCGCCTGCCTTGCAGCGATAATTACTTTCAATCGCAAGTAATCCCTGATTGATGAGATGTTTTTCTGCTAGCGTTTCGGCATTATTGCCCCGCCGCAGGTGCAGTGGCAGGAATGGCTTCGAATTTTTTTTCACTGAATCGTCCTTGATAAGTGGATTGTTTGTCAATTAGTTCGGGTATGCCTTTGACGAACCTGGCCCATAGCATATGCCTGTGGACTACGCCATTTGCATCAATGTTGAGAATTCCAGATAGTCCCTGATAGTGCAATAAGGAATTTTCTCTCATCATTTGCAGACGAGGCAGGATGCTGAAGATATCCATACCCAGCCCGTACAACCTGTTATAACTGGTATTTCTATTGGGCCAGCCACCTTGCAGGAATGTACGCAATGACTCGAGTTCAACGTTGCTCGCTATCATCCATGGCATATCAGGGAAGCGTATTCTGTCGAGATCTCTATCGTTCACGGGATCCGGCTTGCCGGAAAATATCCGGGAAGTGGAATAGATGGGAAGATTCAGCGCATAGAAAAAGTCTAGCACCGGTTTTATAAGACGCGCATTTCGGTTGCCCGCCGGTAAAAAAATGAAATCAATGTCCTGTCTGCGCCGGGCCTCGGTGGTAATCTTACGGCCGAGTAATGCTTTCATTTCAGTTATCCGCTGCTCACTTCGATCTACACCCAGTAGGCGGCGTACCACAGGTGAAAATTCTGTTTCCTTTGCAGCATAACTCTCGCTACTGACAATCTCTCCACCCAGTTCGTTGAAGCGCTGAGTAAAGGCAGTTGCCATGCGCTGACCGATGGAGGTTTGCGGAAATAGAATAACACCGTATCTGTGCCCATCCAGCCAGGCTCGCTGGGCAGCTTGTTTCGCTTCCAGTTCCTGAGAGAGGCTGAACTGAAAAAGATTCTGCTGTGTAATGCTTTGCTCTGCAGGAGGGGATAACAAAAGTGTCGGAACGTGTATCTCAGTTGCCGTCAGCAGGCTATCAATAGCTTTTCGCTCCAGCGGGCCAATGATGATGTCAGCACCGTCATTGACGGCCTGGTTGTAGTACAGAATTGCTGCATCTGCATCTCGGCCATAATCGTAAAAGCGTAGTTGGTAGCGACTGCCTGCTGGCTGCTCATTATTCATCGCCTCGAAACCATCTCGGATCGCGCTGGCTGCCGGTTCATATGCTGAAGTTAAGGGCAGCAGAAAAGCCACTTTTTTTGGTGGTTTGGTGAGGCTGGCTTCCTTAGTAATCTGATCAAGCAGTTCAGCACTTGCGGGGTGTGACAGGTTTTTTATCCGCCAGTTGTTTATTGCCTGTTCTGTACTCGCATAGTCATAGGAACTGTTTCCCTTCACTATTAATGCCAGTTCAAGCCAGCCCGCCAGTTCAGCAGACATGTCCAGCTGCTGAATTTTTTTCAGCTTTCGGGTGTCTGCAATCATCAGTAAGCTCCAGATCATGCGCTGATTTTCCAGTACCTGATTTGCAGCCAGAAACTGTTCGCGTTTTAGCAGGGCATACAGTGCATCCGCTGTCTCGGCCTGAATCATGGCTGCTTTTGCCCGCATCAGATAAAACGCTGCAAGTGTTGCAGGCTGATTACTCTCAACGCCTCCCCTCAGAACTTGCCGGGCTTGAAAACTGCCTCCAGCCTGTAACAGTATTACCGCCTGTAAAATACGTCTGCGTGTCCTCTGGTCGGGACTCAAAGAGTTGTCTTCAATGCTATCCAGCATGTCAAGAGCGAGACCAGGATTGCCAGATTGAAACAATGTGGCGGCCTGCTGAAGTCTGACGTCATCGCTGCTGGTTGTTAGCGGAAAGTTCCCGGGCAATGAATGTTGATCGAGTGGCTCTGTAACCATCTGCGGTGTGTAAATCCCCCTGTCTATCGAGGCAGGCCGGGTAGTTATATCCGGTACACGTGAAGTAGGTGGTGTAGACTGACAGGCAGACAGGATGAGCGCCAGGCTAAAAAGCCCGACAAGCTGAGTAATTAATTTTGAATGCTTCAAGGGAGGATTATTATCCACAAATTAAAAAAGGTTCAGAGCTTCCTATACGGTATCATTCCTTCTTGCCGCTTCCGGAAAAGAGGGGATTATAGCGAGGGCTGATGAAAACAGGCAAAGCTGAAAGACCTGGAAAATTGTACGTTGTTGCGACACCTATTGGCAATCTCTCCGATATTACAAATCGTGCGCTTGAAACTTTGGCAGCTGTAGAACTAATTGCTGCGGAAGATACACGCCATAGTAGAACGCTGTTACAGCATTATGGCATCAAAACGGCAATGTTGTCGCTGCATGAACATAATGAATCCTCCAGGATTAAACAAATCATCGGCTTATTGCAGGCTGGCAGCTCAGTGGCGTTGATTAGTGATGCAGGCACACCGTTGATTTCTGACCCCGGTTCCCGTCTGGTGCAAGCTGTACACGAAGCAGGCCTTCAGCCTGTACCCATGCCAGGCCCCAGCGCAGTCAGCACTATGCTCTCAGTCGCAGGGCAGCCGGTAGAACGGTTCTGCTTTGAAGGTTTCCTGCCTTCAAAAGCCGCGGCACGGCGCAAGCAGCTGGGATCTTTGCTAACAGAAACCCGCACCCTGGTATTCTACGAATCATCCCATCGTATCAGTGATTCGATTCAGGATATGGAAAATGCCTTTGGTGCATCGCGCCCCTGTACTGTGGGCCGGGAACTTACCAAACGTTTTGAATCACTCTACCGGGGAACACTTGCTGAAGTTTTACTGGCAATGCAGCGGGATGAAAATTCAGGCCGTGGGGAGTTCGTCATTGTGGTGGCTGGAGCAGAAGAAAATCCTGATAAAAGTATTGAAGCAGGGCAGTCGATGATGGATGTCCTGCTGACCGAGTTATCTGTGTCACAGGCAGCGAGTCTTGCCGCGCGTATGTCGGGTGCAAGGAAGAAGGTGTTATACGAGTATGGGCTAAGGATGAAAGACGAAAGATTAAGGATTAAGTAAAAACAAATCACATTCTTTCATCCTTAATCCTTAATCTTTCATCTTGTGTTAAAATCGTTAGCGAGCTGGCCAGGCAGTCGCTGTAGATGGTTTCGACTAACTACAGAGGAAAGTCCGGGCTCCACAGGGTAGAGTGCCAGGTAACGCCTGGACGGCGCGAGCCGATGGAAAGTGCCACAGAAAATATACCGCCTAAGTCCTGCGGGGCCGGTAAGGTTGAAATGGTGCGGTAAGAGCGCACCGCGCCTGTGGTAACGCAGGTGGCAGGGTAAACCCCACTCGGAGCAAGACCAAATAGGGATCCAATGGCATGACCCGTGCCGGATCCGGGTAGGTTGCTTGAGGTGTTCGGCGACGGACATCCCAGATGAATGACTGTCCATGACAGAACCCGGCTTACCGGCCAGCTCGTTTTTTCTTTTTTTGTGCCTGTGCACGGCTGGCGAGGCCTACAGCCTGAATTGATGGCTTTCGGCCAGAAACGGGTATTTATCGCACCAGATAATCAGGCAATAATACCCGCTGAAGCGAGCCAGTAACGATGATGCTGTTCTCTTATATTATGCATTATGCAAATGATTCGTTACGTGTTTGTATGCCAGATCCATCCTAACTGCATCTGCTGTGTATGTAATTTTGCGATCCCACCGATGACAAGGTGACGGCTTCAAATCCGAAAACAGCCAACTGACCGCTCAAGCGCATCAATCCGGTTATGAAACAGATTGCGATACCAGGAGTATGGCAGCAGTATGGCCGACGGTCTGTATCAGTTTATGCATACTTTCTCCTTATTTCAGGAAATTAACGGTGCAGTAGGTTCTGAAACCTAGTCTCGCAGATTGATCGTCTTTAGATTTAAAGTGAACCTCCCATTCAGCTTGATCACACCGATATGTGTGCCCGCGTTGTTAATCATGGCAACGGTGTTTTTTCGTAAAAGCGGCCTACGGATGAAATATATTTGCCAGCCAAACTCTTGCATGTAAAGGTATGTTTTCAGCTGATCTGTATTGAGATGCACCATTAAACTGGATGGGATCGCCAGTTTGCGTTTGCGCCTTTCAAAAATCCGCATCATGTTCCTAACCTGATTTTATGAAAACATAATATATCTTTTTATGCCTAATGAAGTCACTCTATTTTCTGACATTGTTCAATCAGCTAAATGGTGAAATCAGCGATTCCTGAATGTCTCAGTAGGGTCGACTACAGCCGTTTGTGTTGCTTCAGGTAAAAGCCTGGCACCGATTTTGATCTTCATCCCCTTTTGTGTTGTCGGGAACTGGAAAGCTGGACCGGATAAGTGCGGTACATGACTGAGGTAGTGTGGTGTAACGACTTACCTGCCCGAGTTCACCGCGCCCGGTTCGGACTGAAACACGCAGAGCAGCCGCAGGCCAACACAATGGAGCGGTTTTTCTTTGCTTCTGTTTCTTTTGTCCGTATGCATAAAAGAAAAAAACTTAGCTTCACACCAGCACAAAAACAACAAAGAAATGAGTCACCGGGATATTCATCGAATACTTTTCAAAAACTTATATTTCAGACTTAAGGTAAGTTATTAACCGCCTGTCGGAATTTAAGCTAATTCACTGTTTTTAAAGAAAGAATTCATATGGGAGCTTGACATTTCTGGTTTTCGGGCATTATAGTGTCGAAAAGTGGGTAAAAGTGGAATAAATTACCCCATCGATAGGTGGATGTGACACAAAGTGGTGGATGATGTTTAGAGGAGTTAATCAGGTCAATCTGGACAGTAAGGGGAGGATTGCCATCCCGACTCGCTATCGCGAGGAACTGCATTCGGATGTAGAAAAACACATGGTCATCACAGTCAATAATACAAATGACCGCTGCCTGTGGCTTTATACCTTACCAGAATGGGAGCGCATTGAGGCCGATGTTACTGCGCTGCCTTCATTTGATAAGCGCGCTGCAAAACTCAAGAGATTTTTTATTGGCCAGGCCACTGATGTTGATATGGATGCCAGTGGCCGCCTGCTGTTACCACCCCCTTTGCGTGAATTCGCACAATTGAAAAAACATATCGTACTGGCCGGTCAGGGCAACAAATTCGAAATTTGGGATGAGGAAAACTGGACGGCACAGCGTGATGCATGGATGGAAGACGGCCTGGGCGACGGACCCATGCTGGTCGAGCTCGAATCACTTTCGTTATAGGTGGTGTGATGGTAGATCAACCCCATCACCCAGTTCTGCTGGAGGAGGTTGTAGAGGCAATGAATATCCGTGAAGATGGCTACTATCTGGATGCAACCGCTGGTCGCGGCGGTCATGTCTCGGCGATACTCGAAAAACTCGGTTCTGACGGCCGCATCCTGGCCCTTGATCGTGATCCACAGGCCGTAGCAGCTGTTACTAAACGTTTCATCAGTGATTCGCGTGTCCAGGTCAGGCAGGCAAATTTCTCATCTCTATCCGCTACTCTCCAGCAGGGAGAATGTTTTAGTGGAATCCTGTTTGACTTTGGTGTGTCTTCGCCACAACTTGATGATGCCTCTCGTGGATTCAGTTTCATGCAGGACGGCCCGCTTGATATGCGGATGAACCCGGCCGACCATCCCAGTGCGGCGGAATGGCTGGCCACCGCCGAGCAGCATGAAATTAGAGATGTGTTGCGTCGCTACGGGGAAGAAAAGCATGCCCATCGCATTGCCTGGGCGATTGTTGATGCACGTAATGATAATGCGCTTGAAACGACTGCTCAACTGGTTGCGTTGATAAAAAAAGTGGTGCCTGTCAGGCCACAGGATAAGCATCCTGCCACGCGAAGCTTTCAGGCGATTCGAATTCACATCAATAGGGAACTGGAGGAAATTGCCGCTGTATTGCCGGTTGCGCTGGAGGCCCTCTGCGTTGGTGGGCGTTTGTTGGCCATTAGTTTTCATTCACTGGAAGATCGCATCGTCAAAAGGTTTTTGCGTGATCAGGCACGAGGTGATGACCTGCCGAAAGAAATCCCGATACGTGATGCTGAACGTAATCCTGGCCTGCGCCTGGTGGGTAAGCCTGTACGTGCCAGCGTGGCCGAGATTGATGATAACCCACGAGCGCGTAGTGCCATTATGCGGGTGGCTGAACGGCTGCCCCTGGACAGGGAGGTAGCATGACCAGGCGGACTGCGTTTGTTTATTCCCTGGCCCTCGTGCTTGCCCTGTTTCTGGTATACACCCGGGTCACAACGCACAGCCTTTATTTACAGCTGCAGGCGCTGCAGCAGCAGCGGGATGATTTCAATGTGGAATGGGGGCGTTTGCTGCTGCAGGAAGCACGTTATGCGGAACCCCGATATATTGAGAAAACGGCGCGCCGCAAGCTGGGCATGATTTATCCTGCTCGTGAACAGATATCAGTGATTCGTCTGCCATGAGGAGGGCTGTGAGCAAAAAAAGAAAGCAGCCGCTGACCAGCTCGGTCAGGCATTGGTTGGTGCTGGCTGTGATCGGGTCGTTGTTTGCCGTGATGGCCGGGCGTGCACTTTTTCTGCAATTTTTTAATGCGGATTTCCTCAAACAGCGTGGTAATGCACAGGCACTGAAGGTAATCGATGTTTCTGCAGTGCGGGGAATGATACTTGATAGAAATGGCCAGCCACTGGCGGTCAGTACACCGGTTGATGCAGTCAGTGCCGATCCGAGTAAACTGTATGCGAACCCGAAAAGCTGGAAACCGCTGGCAAAGATTCTTGGTATCAGCTACAGCGAGCTGAAAGCAAAAATAAAACGCAACCGTAAACGGCGTTTTATTTACCTGAACCGGCAGGTATTACCGGATACAGCAGAACGTGCTATGGCACTGGATATTGAAGGTGTTTTTCTGCGTCGTGAATACAAGCGTTATTATCCTCTCGGTGCAGTAACCGGGCACCTGGTTGGCTTTACCAATGTTGATGGCAGGGGACTAGAAGGCATAGAGCTGGCTTATAACGAAAGTTTACGTGGCCATCAGGGTAAAGATCAGGTCATTCGTGATGCATCTGGCCATATCATTGAGCATGTTAGTAACATTGAAAGGGCAGCAGATGGTGAGGATCTGGTGCTGAGCATAGATAGTCGGATTCAATATCTGGCCTATAGAGCGCTGAAAAAGGCGGTAGTGGAGAATAAAGCGACTAGTGCAAGTGCTGTTGTGGTGGATGTCAGGAGTGGTGAGATTCTGGCGATGGTGAATGAGCCGGGCTATAACCCCAATAATCGCCGACAGCTGCGCAGTAGTCGATTCCGTAATCGTGCAGTGACAGACAGCTTTGAACCGGGCTCAACGGTTAAGCCACTGACGGTGGTGGCAGCGCTGGAAAATCACTATGTAACGCCGCAAACCATTATTGAAACCGATGGTGGCACGATGAAGCTGGCAAGATTCACAATCAGAGACACACATGACTATGGAAATCTCAGTGTGTCAGATGCGATTATGAAATCCAGCAATGTGGCTGCAGCTAAAATGGCGCTGAAGCTTAAAAACAGAGAGCTATGGTCTGTCCTGAATAGAGTGGGTTTTGGTCAGCAGCCCGGTTCGGGACTGCCCGGTGAAGCTAAGGGTGCTTTCCAGAATTATTCAGACTGGCGTGATATTCGTCGTGCCACGATAGGTTACGGTTATGGACTGTCCGTTACCCCGCTGCAGTTGACCCAGGCTTATGCCACGTTGGCGAATGACGGTAGACGCGTACCACTGAGCATTCTTCGTCGTAGCGATGCCCCGGCGGGGAAGCAGGTGATATCAACAACGGTCGCAAAGCAGGTCCGCAGCATGCTTGAACTGGCGGTCAGTGATGAGGGAACGGGTAAAAATGCACGTATCCCTATGTATCACGTGGCAGGCAAGACAGGCACATCGCGCAAGGCGGAAGGCAAAGGTTATTCAAAACGCTATAACGCTATTTTTGCCGGTATGGCACCTGCAACGAGGCCTCGTCTGGCGATGGTCGTCGTTGTCAATGAACCATCATCTGGAAAATATTATGGTGGTACCGTCGCAGCGCCGGTATTCGCCAGTGTGATGACAGGTGCCCTGCGTCTTCTTGATGTAGCGCCTGATGATGTTTCTGAAGACAGATTGCTGATAGCAACGGGTCGCAATGAAACTGGCCAGGAGCGTGACAGGTGAGCCTTGCTATGAAGCTGAATCTACCTCATATCAAGCTGTCGAGCCTGTTAGCAGGGATCAAAGGCGTACCTGCAATTGATGATCTTAGCGTGTCGGGGCTGGCGATAGATAGCAGAAATATTTCTGCCGGGGATCTTTTTATCGCTCTACCGGGTACTCGCCAGCATGGTAATGATTACATTGAAGCAGCTGTCAGTCAGGGTGCTGTCGCTGCTATTTATGATACAGACTCAAGCTTGCCTGAGAGTATCGATGCCAGGGTAGGTGATGACGTACCTCTGATCAAAATCACTAATATTACTCAGCGGGCTGGGATAATTGCCAGTCGTTTTTACGGTGAGCCTTCTCGGGCCATGACCGTGACCGGCATAACCGGCACCAATGGCAAGACTACCTGCAGCATATTACTCGCCCAGAGCCTTAATCATCTAGGTGCCAGAACGAGTGTGATCGGAACACTCGGTACCGGTTTATGGGGAGAAATACGGTCGTCAACACACACCACACCGGATTCTGTGACGTTGCAAAGACAGATATCCGACTTGCGTGGTTTGGGTGCTGACCAGTTACTAATGGAGGTTTCCTCGCATGGCCTGCAACAGGGACGGGAGAGTGGCACAGAATTTAACACGGCTGTATTTACAAATCTAAGTCAGGATCACCTGGATTACCATGGCAGTATGCGGCAATACGGCGCGGCCAAAGCAAAGCTTTTTTACCAGAACGATCTGAATCTTGCGGTCATCAATGTTGACGATGAGTTTGGCAGGGAGCTGCTGGCCGGACCGGTCAAAGCAGAGCAAATCATCAGCTATGGAATCGAAAGCGGTGATGTGCGTGCATCACAGATCACGCTGCATAAAGCAGGAATAAAACTTGATATACATTCACTCTGGGGAGAGCTGCATATAGACAGTAGTCTGATGGGGCGCTTCAATGTTTATAACCTGCTTGCCTGTGCGGCTGTATTACTTGCTGATGGATACAGGACCGGCGATGTAGCCAGTGCCCTTTCTGCTGCTGAATCAGCGGCCGGGCGGATGGAATGTTTTGTTTCTCAAGGGGTGACCGTAGTGGTCGATTTCGCGCATACCCCTGATGCCCTGCAGCAGGTGTTGATAGCACTGCGTGAACACATTCAGGCCAGGCGGCTAATCTGTGTCTTTGGCTGCGGAGGTGATCGCGATCAGGCTAAACGTCCGATCATGGGCAGAATTGCAGAGCAGTTAGCAGATACTGTCATTATTACCGATGATAATCCAAGGTATGAAGATCCCGCGCAGATACGTGCCGAAATATTGGCAGGAATGTCCAGGCCAGCACAGGAAATCTCTGACCGTCGCCAGGCAATTAATGCGGCGTGGCAGTATGCAAATCCGGGCGACATTATTCTGATTGCAGGCAAAGGGCACGAAACTACCCAGCAGATTGGTGATTTGAAGCTTCCATTTAGCGACCGTGAAGTGGTAATGGCTCTGTTTTCAGAGATGGCAGGGGGGCAGGCATGATGCTTTCGCAGTTGAGCCACATAGTCAATGGTCGTTGCACGGGGTCAGATGTTGCTTTTGATTCGGTCAGTATTGATACCCGAACACTCTGCAGTGGTGCTTTATTTGTTGCGCTTAAAGGGCCAAATTTTGATGGTCATGATTTTGTTTCCGCGGCCAGAGACAGAGGTGCCAATGCTGCCATGATTTCTAGCCAGATCGATGACTATCTACCTGCCGTAACTGTGGATGATACCCGCATTGCACTGGGTGAACTGGCTGCCAGTTGGCGTGCCGGTTTTGATATTCCGCTGCTGGCCGTCACTGGTAGCAATGGTAAGACCACAGTCAAGGAAATGCTGAACAGTATTTTCGTACAGGCCTGTGGTGGTGAAAAAGACAGGGTGCTGTCGACTATCGGCAATCTGAATAATGACCTGGGTCTGCCGCTGACCTTGTTGCGGATACGTGACAGGCACCGCTATGCCGTTACCGAGATGGGTATGAACAATCCGGGTGAACTGTCCTATCTAACCCGCATCGCCCGCCCTGATGTAGCAGTGATCACCAATGCAGCTGCGGCCCATTTACAGGGCCTGCAGTCGGTAGAAGGTGTGGCGCGGGCAAAGGCTGAGATCTTCTCCGGTGTTAAAACTGGCGGTACAGCAATAATTAACGACGATGATGACTACGCAGCTCTCTGGCGTGAGCTGGCAGGGGATTTACAGATTATTGGATTCAGCCTGCAGAAAGAGAGTGATGTAACGGCCGAGTTTGATCTCTATAAAGATCATAGCAGGGTATTTCTTAAAACGCCGTGGGGCGAAGCAAGCTGCAAACTGGCATTGCCCGGGCAGCATAATATTGCCAATGCCCTGGCCGCTACGGCAGCTGCTGGTTCTGTTGGCATCAGTCTGTCTGATATTGCCACAGGGCTCGAAGCCTGGCGAGGGATCGATGGGCGTCAGCAGTCAAAGACGATAAATGGTCTGCATGTCATTGATGATACCTACAACGCCAACCCTGCATCCATACGGGCTGCCCTGGAAGTATTAGCGATGCAGCCGGGCATAAAGATTTTTGTGATGGGGGATATGGTCGAGCTGGGTGAGGATTCCGCATCGCTGCACAAACAGGCAGGTGAACTGGCAAGGGAGCTGGGTGTTGATAGTTGCTATACCCTGGGAGAACAGTCGGTACACGTGGCAGAAGCCTTCGGCGGGCAGGCCCGGTCATTCAGTACACCTGATGAGCTGTTTGCTGCACTGACAAAGGAGCTGCGGGAGTACAGAGGTCGACCGATTAATATTCTGATCAAGGGCTCAAGGGCAATGAAGATGGAACGTATCATTGAACAGCTCGATGAAAGCGTGGTCAGGGACTGAATATGCTGCTATTTCTATTTGAAAAGCTGGCGGAAAATTACAGTGCCTTTAATGTCTTCCAGTATTTGACATTGCGCAGCGTATTGAGTGTGGTGACAGCATTGTTTATCAGTTTATTGCTGGGGCCTGCCATGATTCGTAAGCTGGGCAGTCTTCAGATCGGCCAGGTTGTGCGTGAAGATGGCCCGCCGACACATTTCGACAAGGTCGGTACGCCAACCATGGGCGGTGCCCTGATTCTTGTGGCTATCGTAATTTCAACCCTGTTGTGGGCAGACCTCAGCAACCGTTTTGTCTGGGTGGCGCTGCTGGTCACAATCGCTTTCGGCATCATTGGCTGGATCGATGATTACCGTAAGATAATCGATAAGGACACACGTGGCATGGGTTCCGGGCCGAAGTTCTTCTGGCAGTCGGTAGCGGGTGGTGGTGCGGCGGTTTATCTGTATGTCAGTGCACAATCGCCTGCAGAGATCAGTCTGATTGTGCCGATATTTAAGGATGTCGTTATTTACCTCGGCCCCTGGTTCATCCTGCTTAGCTATTTGATGGTGGTCGGCACCAGTAATGCGGTGAATCTTACAGACGGGCTTGATGGTCTGGCCATCATGCCCGCAGTCATGGTTGCCGGGGGGCTGGGTGTCTTTGCCTATGTCACAGGGAATTCAGTTTTCGCAGGTTATCTGGGTATCCCCTATATCGCAGGTGTTGGTGAGCTGCTGATTTTCTGTACTGCACTGGCTGGCGCAGGTCTTGGGTTTCTCTGGTTCAACACCTATCCGGCGCAGGTGTTTATGGGTGATATAGGCGCACTGTCGTTGGGTGCCGCACTGGGCATCGTGGCGGTGATGGTGCGACAGGAAATCGTGCTGCTGATCATGGGCGGGGTGTTTGTGGTGGAAACGGCGTCTGTCATTTTACAGGTGGCTTCATTCAAGCTCACCGGCAAGCGACTCTTTCGTATGGCTCCCCTGCATCATCATTTTGAATTAAAAGGCTGGCCAGAGCCGCGTGTTATTGTTCGTTTCTGGATTATCACCCTGGTTCTTGTCGCCATTGGGCTGGCAACGCTGAAGGTGCGTTGACAGAGATGATGAATCAGAAAATAAATAGCACGCCTGGTACCCCACCGCTATTTTTTATGGTGGTTCACAGGGTGTCCGGATCCGTTGCAGGCGGTAATCAGCAGCCCAACATCAGTAACAATAACAAGCACTGCCATTTACAGGGTAGTCCAACACACGCAGCGGTTATTGGTCTCGGGCAGTCAGGGTTGGCGGCAGCAGTATTTCTCAGTAAACAGGGTCTGGATGTCGACGTCTACGATTCCAGTAACAAGCCTGTTTTGCGCCAGCAACTGGCCCAGCAGCTGCCTGATGTTCAACTACATTGCGGCAGCCTGGCTGTCGAACACTGGAGTAATGACAGTCTGCTGGTGGTGTCGCCCGGTGTGCCTTTGAGTCATCCTGATCTGGCCCCGTTGCTGGCAACAGGTGTGCGCCCGATTGGTGATGTCGAACTGTTTGCCCAGTGTGTGCGGTCACCGGTAATCGCTATTACCGGTTCGAATGGAAAATCTACTGTTACCGCCCTGGTGGGCGAAATATTGCAGCACGCCGGCCGCCGGGCGGCAGTCGGTGGAAATATCGGTGTGCCGGTACTCGAATTGCTGGATGACGATAAAAACGATATCTATGTGCTGGAACTCTCCAGCTTTCAGCTGGAAACAACCTGGAGCCTGAAACCGGCGATTGCCGTAGTGTTGAATATTGCGGCCGATCATATGGACCGTTATTCGGGCATGGATGACTATATCGCCACTAAGTTAAAGGTGTATAAGGGCAGCGCCAGGATACTGATGAATGCCGATGAGCCGTGCCTGTTACAGAGACAGCAAAGACAGAATATGCAGCAGAGTGATAAAGAGCAGATTTTTTTCAGCTCAATGAAACCAGAAAAAGGACAGGATTACGGTTTATCAGATATCAATGGTGCTGTTTATTTATGTCGTGGTGATAAGTCTCTGATTGCGGCTGACGATATTCATATTGCCGGGCAGCATAATCAGCTCAATGTTCTTGCTGCCTGGGCACTTGCCAGCAGTCTAGGCATAGCTGATAGTCTGATTAAAGAGGCCGTGACTGAATTCAAAGGTTTACCTCACCGTATGGAGTTGTTGCATCGTATCAATGGCGTTGACTGGATAAATGATTCCAAAGGCACCAATGTCGGTGCTAGTGTAGCGGCTCTTCGTGGTTTGCAAGCACCGGTGATCCTGATTGCAGGTGGTATCGCCAAGGATGCCGATTTTACTCCCCTGCGTGAGGTCGTTAAACGGCATGTAAAAGCGATAATTCTGATTGGCAGGGATGCCAGAAAAATACAGGATGCAGTGTCAGATATTGTCTCTACCAGTCTGGCAGCTGATATGTCTGATGCAGTGGCGCAGGCTTCTGTACTGGCCGAGACGGGGGACGTGGTTATATTATCTCCGGCCTGCGCGAGTTTTGATATGTATCAGAACTTTGAACAGCGTGGTGATGACTTTCGTCGTTGTGTAGGGAGGCTGGTCTGATGGCTGCTACATCCCATGCTGTTAAAGCTCCTGTGCCGACGACTAAAGACGCATACGCTTGTTTGCTGATTCCCATCATCGGCCTGTTTGGCCTTAGTATCGTGATGGTGTTCTCAGCTTCCATGAGTGCAAGCAGCATGGAGCAGGGACCGGCATTGTCGGTACTAAGACAGCAGAGTTCGTTTGTCTTTCTGGCTGTTTTGTCAATGGTAACTGTGTCACGAATTCCCCTGGGCCTGGTAGAAAAAGCGGGGCCATTGCTGGTCATTTTGTCGATGCTGGTACTGGCGCTACTCCTGATACCGGGAATTGGTGCGGAAGTATGGGGCAGCGTGCGCTGGATAAAACTGGGTCCTCTGAATCTGCAACCATCAGAATTTGCCAAGGTCTTTCTGGTCATATATATCGCGGGCTTCCTGACGCGTAAGCGGGAAGAGATGCGTATCTTCTCCCAGGGCATACTCATTGTATCGATCGTACTGGCTGTGTTTGGTGGCCTGTTGCTGATGGAACCGGATTTTGGCTCTATTGTGGTCATTGTCTCCACAGTATTCGGCATGATGTTTCTGGGTGGTATACGTTACCTGCATTTCTTTATTATTCTTGGTTCAGCAGCCCTGGGGGGAATTTTACTGGTGACGGCTGCGACCTACAGGATGCAACGTATCACCGGTTTTATGGATCCATGGTCTGACCCGATGAACAAGGGCTATCAATTAATCCAGTCCTATATCGCCTTTGGCCGCGGCGGCTGGAGTGGTATCGGGCTTGGCGAAAGCATTCAAAAACTTAATTATCTGCCGGCCGCGCGAACGGATTTCCTGTTTGCCGTGATCGGTGAAGAACTAGGCTTTATCGGCGTAATGTTTGTCCTCGGCCTGTTCTTAGTATTGATCTGGCATGCCTTTTCATTGTCGCGCAGGGCTGAATCACTGGGCAATCTGTTTGCCTGTCGTCTGGCTCAGGGTGTCGGTCTGTTGATTGCCATTGAAGTATTAATCAACACGGGTGTGAATATGGGTGTGCTGCCGACAAAAGGTTTGCCATTGCCCTTTATCTCACAGGGGGGCTCAAGCCTGCTTGCCAGCAGTATAGCGATGGGTCTGTTGCTTGCTGTAGCACGTGAGACCACACCAAAGCCGGGGAAAAAACGATGAGCACACTGATGATCATGGCAGGTGGGACGGGCGGGCATGTCTATCCTGCGCTGGCCGTGGCGCATACCCTGCAGGCGGACGGGGTAAATGTGTTCTGGCTTGGAACCCGGCAGGGCATCGAAGCACGCGTCGTGCCTGAGAACGATATTGATGTTGAATGGATCTCTATCAATGGTATTAAGGGTAGAGGTCTGTTTGCACTTGTTTCAGCCCCATTTAAGATTATTTATGCAATGTTACAGACGGCCGCCATCATCTATCGGAGGCGTCCAGCAGCCGCATTAGGCATGGGTGGTTTTGTTTCAGGGCCCGGCGGGCTGATGGCAAGGTTGTTGATGGTGCCGCTGCTGATTCATGAATCGAATGCTGTAGTGGGTCTTACCAATAAATGGCTGGCAAAAATAGCCAATGAGGTACTGGTCGGTTTCCCTGGAGTGTTGGCCGACAGCCGCCACTATCACTATGTAGGCAATCCTGTGCGTGAGAGCATTGCGGCATTGCCGATTCCTGAGCAACGATTGCAGGGGCGTACCGGCAGGCTGCATCTTCTGGTAGTCGGTGGCAGTCGTGGCGCGCAGGTGCTGAATGACATCGTGCCTGCAGCACTGGCCAGGATGGATTCGGTTAGTTGTCCTGAAGTGTTTCACCAGGCAGGGCGTGGAAAACTGGAAGCAACATTAAATGTCTATGATGAGTTTGCTGTGGCAGTAAACTGCTGTGAGTTTATTGAAGACATGGCGGCAGCCTACCTCTGGGCCGACCTGGTAATTTGTCGTGCAGGAGCAATGACTGTTGCTGAGATTTCCGCCGCTGGCATGGCGGCTATTTTCGTCCCTTACCCACATGCAATTTATGATCACCAAACGCTTAATGCGCGCTTCCTGTCAGCCAGGGATGCAGCAATTTTGCTGCCACAAGAACAGATGTCTAGTGAAGTACTGGCTGCATTGATTGCTGAATTGTCAGCAGATCGTTCTCGGATATTGGCATTATCGCAAAGAGCACGAGAATGTGCGGTAACGGATGCGAACTTGCGGGTTGCTGAACTCTGTCGCGGGGTGATGTATGCGTAAATATGTAAAGCATATTCATTTCGTGGGTATCGGTGGGGCCGGTATGAGCGGTATTGCACAGGTGTTGATCAATCAGGGATATCAGGTGTCCGGCTCAGACCTGGCCAGTTCAGCCGCCACACAGCATCTTTCAGAACAGGGTGTAAAAATCTACTCAGGACATGCTGCTGAAAACATACATGGCGCAGATGTTGTCGTGATTTCAAGTGCCGTGAGTGATGATAATCCTGAGGTGCTGACAGCCCGTGAAGCCAAGGTGCCGGTAATTCCTCGTGCAGAAATGCTGGGAGAACTGATGCGCTTTGCGAGAGGCATCGCGGTTGCCGGTACACACGGAAAAACCACCACCACTTCGTTGATAGCCAGTGTCATGGCCAGTGGTGAAATGGATCCGACTTTCATCATCGGCGGCCGCTTATTAAGTGCCAATGCTAATGCGAGACTGGGGCAGGGCGAATACCTGGTTGCTGAAGCCGATGAAAGTGATGCTTCGTTCCTGCACCTGCAGCCACTGATTGCAGTGGTGACGAATATTGATGCAGATCATCTGGAAACCTATCACGGCAATTTCTCTGAACTGAAGGATGCGTTCGTACAGTTCCTGCACAACATTCCTTTTTACGGGCTGGCAATCCTTTGTATTGATGACCACGCAGTGCGTGAGATTATACCGTCAATCAGCAGGCCGGTGGTGAGTTATGGCTTTAGTGACGATGCCGATATCCAGGCCAGTGATTTCAGACAACTGGGTGTGCGCTCGCTGTTCAAAGTCAGTCAAAAATCCAGCGGTATGGAGATGGCTGTTAGTCTCAATATGCCGGGCCGGTATAATGTGCTTAATACACTTGCCGCCATTGCCGTAGCCTGGAACCTGGGTATTAGCAATGAAAATATTATTGCCGGTCTGAGTGAATTTCAGGGTATAGACAGACGCTTCCAGATTAAGGGTCCGCTGGCATTTGATACGGGCGAGATACTGCTGGTTGATGATTATGCCCATCACCCGCGTGAACTGCAGGCCACTTTATCCGCTACGGCGGCAGCATGGCCAGATCGTCGCAAGCTGGTGGTGTTTCAGCCGCACCGTTACAGCCGTACGCGTGATTTACTGGAGGACTTCGGACGCGTCCTCAGTGTTGTTGACCACCTCATTGTAATGGAAGTCTATGCGGCGGGTGAAGCAGCTGTTGACAGTGCTGACGGCAGGGCCCTGTGCCGTGCTATCCGCGCGCGTGGCAAGGCGATACCGGTATTTGTCGAAGACCGTGAGCAGTTACTTGAAGTACTCGCAGATACGCTGCAGGCAGGCGATGTGCTGATTACTCTCGGTGCGGGTGATATCGGCCGCATTGCCCAGGAATTACCGGATTTTGTCAGCAAACTGTCTGGGGAGGCTGCATGATGCCGGCCAGCGCACAAAACTGGAATGGCCGGTTGCTGACAAACGAGCCGATGGCAAACCATACTTCCTGGCGTGTAGGTGGGCCTGCAGATTATTTCTATCAGCCAGCATCCCTTGATGATCTGGCAATTTTTCTGCGTGAATCTGATCCTTCATTGCCGCTCACCTGGCTGGGGCTTGGCAGTAACATGCTGGTACGGGATGGTGGCTTACGCGGGATAGTCATACACATATTGAATGGGCTGAATAATATCTCGTTACTTGAACAGGTACTGGTACGTGCGGAAGTGGGTGTTTCTTCCGCCAGAGTGGCGCGTTTCTGTGCCAACTGCAATCTTGGTGGTGCTGAATTTCTGGCCGGGATACCGGGCCTGTTTGGTGGTGCGCTGACGATGAATGCGGGTGCTTTTGGTGATGAAACGTGGCAAATCGTCGATTCTGTCGAAATGATGGACCGTAGCGGAAATCAGATTCAGCGATCGGTAGATGATTTTGCTGTGGATTATCGCTCAGTACATGGCCCGGCGGGTGAATGGTTTATTGCTGCGAATTTGAGGCTCAAGCCCGGTTGTGGTGCGGAATCGAAAAGCCGGGTGCGTAATCTACTGCAAAAAAGAAACGAATCTCAGCCGGTTGGTACCGCAAATGCCGGTTCAGTATTCAAGAATCCACCTGGTGATTTTGCCGCCAGGCTGATTGATGTTTGTGGCCTGAAGGGATCGCGAATCGGTGGTGCCTGTGTGTCTGGCAAACATGCAAATTTCATCGTTAATACGGGTGGAGCAACAGCGGCAGATATTGAAGCACTGATACTTCATATACAAACAGTAGTCTCAGAACAGGAAGGAATAAAATTGCAACCGGAAGTGCACATTATTGGGGAGGCCGGCAATGCCTGATTCCCCAGTGCCTGATGCTTCAATGGCATCGGATTTCGGTAAAGTTGCCGTTCTCATGGGTGGCCCCTCGGCTGAGCATGAAATTTCCTTATTGTCAGGGAATGCAGTGCTTGAAGCATTGCTGTCACAGGGCGTTGATGCACAGGGGTTTAATGCCAGAGATGGTTCAATCCTGGCTGACTTGCAGAATGCAGGCATCGATCGCGTCTTCATCACCCTGCATGGGCGTTGGGGAGAGGATGGTGTGATCCAGGGCGCACTGGAAGTGCTGGGCATTCCCTATACAGGCAGTGGCGTACTGGGTTCCGCTATCGCAATGGAAAAAGGACGATGCAAATTGATGTGGCAGGGAGCAGGCCTGCCGACGCCTGAGTTTATGCTGCTTAAGACTGAGTCAGATCTGGCACAGGCTGCCGTACAGATAGGTTTTCCTATGGCAGTTAAGCCATCACGTGAAGGATCAAGCCTGGGTATCAGTAAGGCAGGTAATCAGGTGGAACTGGTGCAGTCCTGGCAGACAGCAATAAAACTTGATGACATTGTGCTGGCTGAGAAATGGATAACCGGGGCGGAGCTTACCGTTGCCATTCTGGGCGATCATGCCTTACCCATTATCAGACTTGAAACTGCTGGGCAATTCTATGACTACGAAGCCAAGTACCTCAGTGAAGAGACGGCCTACATCTGCCCATGTGGATTACCCGCAGAGCTAGAACAGGAAATACAGAAGCTGGCGACCCGGGCCTTTGATATCAGCGCATGCAGTGGCTGGGGCCGAGTGGATGTGTTGCTGGATGAAAATCAAAAGCCTTATCTGCTTGAAGTGAACACTGTACCGGGTATGACCAGCCATTCTCTGGTGCCAATGGCGGCAAAACAGGCCGGCATGGATTTTAACCGGCTGGTGCTGCGGATACTGGAGACGATAGATGACTAAATCACCCGGGCAGCAAAAAGGAAGTCTGCTTAGCAGTATGCTTCTGCTTATCCTGTTTGCAGGCGGCATCCTGGTGTTTGCAGATTTTCTGCTGCAGCCTGACCGCTTTCCCGTTTCACGGATAAGTTTTATCGGTGAATTTCGGCATGTGGAAAAGTCAGCACTGCAGGAAAAAATGGCACCTTATATCGGTAATAATTTCTTTGCCATTGATCTGCAAAAGCTGGAGGCAGCACTGCGTGACATCGACTGGGTCTCAGATGTTTCAGTAAGTCGCCGTTGGCCGGACACCCTGCAGATTAGTGTAAAAGAGCAGAGCTTAATCGCTGCCTGGGATAAGACAGGCTGGGTAACCAGTGATGCCACCATAGTAGAAATACCTGGTTTGAAAATGCCAGGACTGCCGCGCTGGTCTGGTCCAGAGGGAACACAGGTTCTTGTGCAACTGAGGTTTCAGCAATTTTCCAGTTTGCTTGCAGATGTCGGCATACAGTTAAGGCAATTAAGCTATTCACAACGAGGAGCATGGCAAATATTGGCATCAAATTACTTACGCAATGAACAGATAAGCATACGTCTCGGGCGTCGCGACATGCAGGATCGTCTTTATCGATTTGCACGTGCCTATGGGCAGACGCTGGGCGAACTTCAACAACGCCTGATCTCTGTTGACCTGCGATACCCGAATGGTTTTGCTGTGAAATGGAACATCATTGAAGAAGCAGCACCGGTAAAAACCGGATGAGCCGTAATGTGATCAATATAATCAAAGGCTCCCTGGATAAAATATGATGGTTAAAAAGAACGATAACAACTTAATAGTAGGGCTGGATATTGGTACATCCAAAGTGCTGGCCATTGTCGGCGAGGTCGCAGCTGATGGAGAGGTAGAGATTATCGGTGTAGGCCATCATCCTGCCCGTGGCATGAAGCGTGGTGTGGTGGCAAATATTGAATCGACAGTGCAATCGATACAGCGTGCAGTTGAAGAAGCGGAATTGATGGCAGGCTGTCAGATTTATTCTGTCTATGCGGGCATAGCTGGCGCTCATATCAATAGTTTCAATTCTCAGGGTGTGGTTGCGGTTCGGGACAAGGAAATTGGTCAGGGTGATGTGGACCGTGTCATTGATGCGGCGCGTGCTATGGCGATACCCGCTGATCAGAAAATACTGCACATCCTGCCACAGGAATTCATTATCGATTCACAGGACGGTATTAAAGAACCTGTCGGTATGTGTGGTGTCAGGCTGGAGGCCAGGGTGCATATTATTACTGGTGCAGTCAGTGCCACACAAAATATTATCAAGTGCATCCAGCGTTGTGGCCTGGAGGTGGACGACATCATTCTTGAGCAGCTCGCTTCGAGTGATGCGGTGCTGGAAGAGGACGAGAAGGATCTTGGTGTGTGCCTGGTAGATATCGGTGGCGGCACGACTGACATCGCTGTGTTTACTGAAGGATCTATACGTCATACATCCGTAATCCCGATTGCCGGGGATCAGATTACCAATGATATCGCCGTTGCATTGCGTACACCGACAAATTCAGCAGAAGAAATCAAGAAGAAATATGGCTGTGCCTTAACACAGTTGACAGATCCAACAGATGTTTTTGAAACCTCCAGTGTTGGTGGGCGCCCACCAAGGCGTGTCGCAAGACAAACACTGGCCGAAGTGGTCGAACCCCGGGTAGAGGAAATGTATGGCCTGGTGCTGGCTGAGTTACGCCGCAGCGGCTTCGAGGACCTTATCGGGTCAGGCATCGTTTTGACCGGTGGCTCATCAAAGTTGCAGGGTATGGTAGAGCTGGCAGAGGAAGTGTTTCATCAACCAGTCCGGCTGGGTGTGCCGGACTACACAGGAGGGCTGAAAGAAGTGGTTTGCAATCCAATTTATTCAACCGGAATAGGGCTGATTTACTTCGGTAACCGCCGGCGTAATGACCCGGCTTCGTCAGAGAAAATGAACTCGAGTATCGGCTCTATTATGAAAAAGATGAAAAGCTGGTTCAGTGGCAGTTTTTAAAGATCATGAGAATGAAATTATCTAAAGAAGGAGATGTGACTATGTTTAAATTAATGGATACAACTAATCAACAGGCAGTGATCAAGGTGATCGGTGTAGGTGGCGGTGGTGGGAATGCCGTAGATTATATGATGCACAAGAATATCGATGGAGTCGACTTCATCAAGGCCAACACTGATGCTCAGGCATTAAAAGCCTCCACAGCACACTCTGTGATACAGATTGGCGCAAACCTGACCAAAGGTCTGGGTGCAGGTGCCGACCCGCAGGTTGGCAAGCAGGCGGCACTGGAAGACAAAGACCGTATCGCTGAAGCGCTGGATGGGGCTGACATGGTATTCATCACCGCCGGTATGGGGGGTGGTACCGGAACAGGTGCTGCACCGATCATTGCGCAACAGGCCAAAGAGATGGGGATATTAACAGTTGCCGTAGTTTCCCGCCCTTTCCATTTTGAAGGCAATCGCCGCATGAAGGTTGCAGACCAGGGTATTTCTGAGCTTACAGAATATGTCGACTCATTAATCACCATCTCAAATGAGAAGCTGCTTGATATAGAAGATTCACCGATTACCGATGCTTTCGCGATGGCCAATGAGGTGCTACTGGGAGCTGTACAGGGCATTGCTGAACTGATTACCCGCCAGGGGCTTATCAATGTTGACTTCGCGGATGTTACAACTGTGATGCAGGAAATGGGCAAGGCGATGATGGGTTCATCAGCTGCATCGGGCGATAACCGTGCCGCCGAGGCAGTAAGTGGTGCACTATTCAGTCCATTCCTGGAAGGGTTCGACATCTCCGGTGCACGTGGCATGCTTGTTAATATCACAGCAAATACCAGTATTACCATGAGGGAGTTCTCTGAAGTTGGTGATGCAATCTCAGAGTATACCCATGAGGACGCCATTATTGTTATCGGTGCGGTTATCGATGAAGACATGGGGGACGAACTGCGTGTGACTGTAGTCGCAACAGGGCTGGATGATATTTCTCGCACAGAACAAAAACCAAGCCTGGTGCGAGGCGCTTGTCCGCAGGAAGCAGATGTCAGCATACGAAATAACTATAGCGATCTGGATGAGCCAACAATTCTGCGCATAAATAAAGAGCGGAAAATAGGTGAGAAATTTATTCCTGGAGAGGAGACCGGCTCAGAATATCTGGACATCCCTGCATTCCTGAGAAGGCAGGCAGACTGAATACAGGGGGCGTTTAAGTGTAGTGTTTTTAACGACTAATGGTGAGTATGGATGTGAAAATAGTACTCTTTCAAGGTGATAAACCAGGATTCAGCGCTCCTGTGGTGTTTCGCGGCTAGGCGCCGTGCGTAGGCAATGGCCCGGTCCTTGTCAAGCATGGCAACGCCGCTGCGGGACACCACAGGAGCGCCCGAAGGGTTGGCCTGTCAAGCGTTCCGCCTCTTGCAAAGGACTACGGTCATTCGCTGCGAGGCGCGCCTTGCCATGTACGCTTGACAGACCAACTGAATCCTGGTTTATCACCTTGAAAGGGTACTAGTACACAATTCCCTTAATTTCGTGTAGCATTGTCGCCTTTATGGACAAATTCTAGGGGCTGCGCAAATTTCGGGGTGTTTTTTGACGAACTCAGCTTGAAAAGGGCAACATGATGATCAAACAACGCACTCTGAAAAATGTGATACGTGCCACAGGTGTTGGACTCCACACCGGTGAAAAGGTTTATTTGACTCTCCGACCTGCACCGGTCGATACGGGTGTGGTGTTTAGGCGAATCGACCTGGAGGTGCCCGTTGAAGTCCCTGCCATAGCGGATAATGTGGGCGATACCCGATTATCCACATCACTGGAGAAGGACGGCATAAAGATTTCAACTGTTGAGCATCTGATGTCAGCCTTTGCTGGACTTGGGATTGATAATGCTTATGTTGATCTTACAGCTCCGGAAGTGCCGATTATGGACGGAAGTGCCGGGCCTTTTGTATTCCTGTTGCAATCAGCCGGTATTCAGGAACAGTCCAGTGCCAAGAAGTATATTCGAATCAGAAAAAAACTGAGACTGGAAGATGGTGATAAATGGGCTCAGTTTAAACCTCTGGACGGTTTTAAGGTTTCATTTACAATCGATTTTGATCACCCCGTTATTAAGAATGCGGTACAGGTCGCAACAGTCGATTTTTCAACCACTTCTTTTGTCAAAGAAGTCAGTCGGGCGAGGACCTTCGGTTTTATGCATGACCTGGAGGCATTGAGGAATGTTGGCCTGGCGCGTGGTGGCAGTCTTGATAATGCCATCGTCATGGATAATTACCATATTTTGAATGAAGATGGCCTGCGTTACGAAGATGAATTCGTCAAACACAAAGTGCTGGATGCGATTGGTGATCTTTACCTGCTCGGACATCCGTTGATCGGTGAATTTAGTGCCCACAAGTCCGGTCATGAGCTGAATAATCGCTTATTACGAATGCTGATTAATGATGAAAGTGCCTTTGAGGTTGTATCCTTCGATGACCCGAAGGAAGCACCAATACCATTTTCAGGTGTTGTGCCTGCCACGCAATAGGGAATTTCTGGAGGTGTCTTTTTGGTTTAGTTAGTTTGAAAAACAACCCAGGAAAGTAGTTACAGAATTCAGGATCTTGAAGCAGTCCTGGCCAGTCGTACCAGCGATTGGCTGAGTTCAGGGTCTGACAGATGGTTGGCAGAACTGAGAAGTAGTTTTTTATTGCTGTCGGATAGTTTTTGGTGAAAATGACCTGGCTTTTTTTGTGTGGTTGCCATCTGACGAGGTGAGACCTCCAGCTTTATTTTTCCGAGACCAGCGAATTCACGACTACGGCGTAAATGCCGTATTAGAGATTTTTGTTGCTGTCGAATGCGGCTTAGCCAGATGGATGACTCCACCTGAAGCGTAAGGCAGCCATTGTGGTATTTTCTGGGGTGACAGACCCTCTGGAAGACATGCGGCGCGGTTCGTTGCCACAGGCCTGTCAGCCAGTCACTGGATACCTGACGTTTCAGGCCGCTTTGTGAAAGATAGGATGAAATATGTTTCATAAGTGCAAGGGTACCTTTATAGCTATATTTTTTATAGAAGGGAAATATACTTGAGGACTGTGGACTAAAAGATTTACGATTTTCAGAAAACCATGCAAATTATCATAATTCCAAAAAGCTCTGGCCGCGTCTGCCAGTCATGTATTTCATCCCGGTCTACCTGGATGCTTGGTGTAGTTTTATTCCTGATTTTTCCATTGTCAGTTGGCGGCATGGCCTGGTATCTGGCAGATAAATTCTCCGCAACAGACAATCATTCCGCAAGTGAGAGAATTGCTGAACAAAAACAAAGGCTGATGGCTTTGCAGCAGGAAGTTATCGATATTAAACGGCGGTCTGAAGCGAATCTTGATGCACTAAGCCTCCAGTTAGGGCGCATGCAGGCAGAATCTATGCGCAGTAATGCCCTGGGGCTGAGGCTAGCTGAGATGGCCGGGCTGGACAAACGTGAGTTTGACTTCAGCATCGAACCCGCTGTGGGCGGCACTAATAGCGAATTACCGGGCAACCATCTTAGTCAGACAGATATAAAAACTGTTATTGACCGTGTCTCTGCAAACCTTTCCCAGGAAAGTATAGAGCTGGGCTTGCTTGAAAGTATCATGCTGGACAAAGACCTGAAACAGTCTTTGGACCCAAAAGGCTGGCCAGTAAAAAGAGGATATATTTCTTCTTTATATGGGTATCGCAGTGACCCCTTCACTGGTAAAAAGGCCTTCCACAAAGGTGTTGATATACCTTCAGCCAAGGGTACGCCTATCTATGCGCTGGCAGCAGGCATGGTAACCTATGCCGGGAAAAAGAATGGCTTTGGCAATATAGTTGAAATTGACCATGGTAATGGCTATTCGACTCTTTATGCCCATATATCAAAAATCATGGTTAGCACTGGTGACCGCATAGATCAGGATCAGGTTATTGCCCAAATAGGCTCTACCGGTCGTTCAACTGGTCCGCACCTTCATCTTGAAATGTTTAAAGATGGCCGCAGATTTAATCCTCGCAAGCGGCTGTATACAGCCCGTAAAGCAAAAGAAAATTGATATTTTGCAGTTTGTCTCAGAAATAAAGGGGTCGGAGTCGTGCTTCGACTCCGACCCCTTTATTTCCAGGTAGAAAACAGTAGACTTAACAAAGAATGATCAGTGCAAATATCTTATTTTGACTGTCATTCACGATCATCCAAAGTAGGAATACACCTTGTTTAAAAAGATTTTTGGTAGCCGCAATCAGCGACTGATTAAAAAATTTAACAAATCTGTTGATCAGATTAATACCCTCGAGTCTTCAGTTGAATCACTTGATGATGCTGCCCTGCTAGCGAGAACCGATGAATTCCGCAAGCGTTACAAGGATGGTGAGTCGCTTGATGCGCTGTTGCCTGAGGCGTTTGCAACAGTAAGAGAAGCGGCCAGGCGTTCACTGGGTATGCGGCACTTTGATACACAGCTAGTTGGTGGCATGGTATTGCACAATGGGAATATTGCCGAAATGCGGACGGGTGAAGGTAAAACACTGGTTGCTACACTGTCTGTCTATCTGAATGCAATACCGGGTGATGGCGTACATGTTATTACTGTAAATGATTATCTGGCCAGGCGCGATGCGGAATGGATGGGTAAAGTCTATAATTTTCTCGGTTTATCTGTTGGCGTCATCTATTCTGGCCAGCCCGCGGAAGAGAAAAAAGCGGCCTATGCCTGTGATGTCGTTTACGGTACAAACAATGAATATGGCTTTGACTATCTTAGAGATAATATGGCCTTTCAGCCAGATGAAAGAATGCAGGGCAGACTTGCATTTGCCATTGTTGATGAAGTGGACTCCATCCTGATAGATGAAGCACGCACGCCACTTATCATTTCGGGGCCGGCAGAAGGTAGCAGCGAGCTTTATATCAGTATAAATCGGATTATCCCGTCGATGATAAAACAGGAGAGCGAGGATGGCCCGGGAGATTACTCGGTTGACGAGAAGTCGAAGCAGGCATTTCTGACAGAAGAAGGCCACGAGCATGCTGAAAATTTACTTGTGGAAGCAGGGATGTTGTCCGAGGGTAGCAGCCTGTATGATGTCAGTAATATTAGCCTGCTGCATCATCTGAATGCGGCATTAAGAGCCCATACGCTTTTCCAGCGTGATGTTGATTACATCGTGAAGAATGATGAGATTATTATTATTGATGAATTCACCGGTCGTATGATGCAGGGCAGGCGCTGGTCGGATGGTCTCCATCAGGCAGTGGAGGCAAAGGAAGGGGTTAAGATTCAGGAGGAAAATCAAACCCTGGCATCGATTACTTTCCAGAATTACTTTCGTTTATACGACAAATTGTCCGGTATGACGGGTACTGCTGATACCGAAGCCTACGAATTTCATCAGATATATGGGCTGGAAGTAATCGTTATACCGACCAATATGCCAGCAATGCGAGATGATTTCGGCGACCAGATTTTCCGTACCGTAGAAGAGAAATATCAGGCAATTATTGAAGATGTGAAGGATTGTAAAAAGCGAAGCCAGCCAGTGCTAGTGGGTACAGCTTCCATCGATTCCTCCGAACACATCTCCAACCTGCTGACGAAAGCCGGTGTAAAACACGAAGTGCTGAACGCCAAGCAGCATGAGCGTGAAGCATATATAATTGCCCAGGCAGGTGCTCCAGCTTCGGTGACCATTGCAACCAATATGGCGGGCCGTGGAACGGATATCGTTCTTGGAGGCAACCTGGAAATGGAACTGGCTGAGGTCGATAATGAGTCGGATACAGCTGACATAAAGGAAAAATGGCAGGAGCGTCATAATGCGGTCATCAAATCCGGTGGTTTACACGTAGTTGGTACTGAACGTCATGAATCACGCAGGATAGACAATCAACTACGTGGTCGATCAGCTCGTCAGGGTGACCCGGGTTCAACGCGCTTCTATCTTTCTTTACAAGATAATTTAATGCGTATCTTTGCCTCAGAGAAAGTATCGTCCATCATGCAGAAACTGGGTATGGAAGAAGGCGAGGCCATTGAACATCCCTGGGTATCGAAAGCAATTGAAAATGCCCAGCGCAAGGTAGAAGGTCGGAACTTTGATATTCGCAAGCAACTGCTTGAATATGATGACGTGGCAAACGAACAGCGGAAAGTTATCTACAAACAGCGCAATGATCTGATGAATATAGATGATATCTCGGAAAATATCGCTAAAATTCGTCATGATGTCGTAGAGAGTGAAATCTCCAGTTACGTTTTTCCCGGCAGCATGCCAGAGCAGTGGGATCTTGAGCATCTTGAAGAAGATCTTGAAGGAGAATTCGGTCAACAGCTGCCACTGCGCCAGTGGATGGAAGAGGACGACGAGCTGCACGAGGAAATGCTACGGGAACGGGTTCATGTGGCTATTGATAAGACCTATCAGGAGAAGCGTGAAGCCTATGGCAGTGATGTGATGAACCATCTTGAGAAAGCCATCACCCTGCAGGTGCTTGATAGTCACTGGAAAGACCACCTTGCATCAATGGATCATTTGCGACAGGGCATCGGCCTGCGTGGATATGCACAAAAAGATCCCAAGCAGGAATATAAGCGCGAAGCCTTTGAAATGTTTACTTCTATGCTTGAGCGTATCAAACATGAAATTACGACACTGCTTGCCCGTGTTCAGTTACGTGAAGAAAATGAAGTGGCTGAGATGGAAGCGAATATGCAACAACAGCAGCAACAGCAGGCAATGGAATTCAACCATCCTGATGTGAATGCCACTCCCTCTGAGGCACCACAGGCCGTTGATTCAAAGGAGGCGCATACTCCATTTGTCAGAAAGGAAAAGAAGATTGGCCGTAATGAGCCATGTCCCTGTGGTTCAGGGAAGAAGTACAAGCAATGCCATGGGAAAATTGCCTAGTATATTTTCTCAATGACAATCTATCCCGTAAAAGGAATTCGGTTAGCCACAGCGGCAGCAGGCATCCGTTATAGAGACAGAGATGATCTTGTCATTATTGAATGTCAGGCAGGATCCAGTTGTGCGGCTGTTTTTACCCAGAATAAATTTTCTGCTGCACCTGTTCAATTAGCAAAAGCACACATCACACAATCTATGCCACGGGCATTACTGGTTAATTCCGGCAATGCGAATGCTGGTACGGGTGAAAAAGGCATGAAGAATGCTGTCCAGTGTTGTGAGTTGTTGGCAGGAATGCTTGGCTGTGATGTATCAGAAGTTCTGCCATATTCTACTGGTGTAATCGGGGAACAAATACCTGTAGAGGCATTTGAAACAGCAATCCCAGGCTGTGTGAAGAGTTTCGGTGCAGATGCCGATGCCTGGGCGCGTGCAGCAAAGGCAATAATGACTACTGATACAGTACCAAAACTGTTGTCGAAGAAGATAGACATAGCTGGATGTGAAATAAGTATCACCGGCATGGCAAAAGGGGCCGGCATGATTCGTCCTGATATGGCGACCATGCTTGCCTTCATTGCCACCGATGCGGTAATAGAGCAAACCGCACTTCGACAATTACTAAACAAGGCCATAGCTATTTCATTTAATCGTATTACCGTTGATGGTGACACATCGACCAATGATGCCTGCACCTTGCTGGCCAGCGGAGCGGTGGATATGGAACCTGTAGTGGCTGGTAGCACAGAATACGCTCAATTTTCCACTGTTTTGACTACACTGATGCAGGATCTGGCACAGGCTATCATTCGTGATGCAGAAGGTGCGACCAAATTCATCACCATCAATGTTGCCGGGGGTAAATCAGAAACGGATTGCCTCGCTGTTGCCTATACCGTCGCCGAATCACCTCTGGTCAAAACGGCATTTTTTGCCTCTGACCCGAACTGGGGCCGCATACTGGCGGCAGTTGGCCGTGCACCCGTCAGTACACTGGACATTAGCCAGGTGAACATAATACTTAACGGTATTGCTATAGTCACAGCAGGAGAACCGGATTCAGCGTATACAGAAGAGGCAGGTATGCGGGCGGTAGCCGGTACTGATATTACAGTCGATATAGAATTGGGTAGTTCAGCAGAGATGGTAACTGTGTGGACATCAGATTTGAGCCATGAGTATGTTCGTATTAATGCGGAATACAGGACATAAAATACGGGTGGATCAAATAAAATTCCATATTTACAGATGGAATTAAAATTTTTGTAGGTGCGAATTCATTCGCACAAAAATGTATGGTTTTACTCTGTGTCCGAATAAATTCGGACCTACAATATATTTCTAATCAAGCAGAGATCCAGCCCTGTATTTCTCATCTAATTTTCTGACTTTTTGAAATAATGCATTTTGAGATCCATTATTTTCAATAATATCATCTGCTATTTTTATTCGTTCTTCGTCACTGGCCTGTGCCGCCATAATTGATTCGATCTGATCATCACTCAGGCCGTTACGTTGTTTAATCCATGCGACTCTTTTTTCCCTATCTGCGGTAACGACCAGCACGCGGTCTACAAGCTCGGTAAAGCTGGTTTCAACCAGCAGAGGGATAACGAGTATGCAGTAGGGAGAACGAACCTCCTGTATGGCCAGTTTCATGGCATCTCTTACTTCGGGATGGAGTATAGCTTCCAGTTTTTTGCGTGCAGTTTCATTTTTGAAGACCTTTTTAGCGAGAGCCTGCCGGTTAATGGTGCCATCGGCATTATGAATATCTTCACCAAAATGCTCAGTGATGGTATCAAAACTTTTCTGTCCCGGAACACTTATTTTATGAACAATTTCATCGGCATCGATGACGTCTATAGCAAGGGAAGAAAAATAATCCGCTACTGTCGTTTTGCCACTACCGATACCACCTGTCAGGCCAATGCGTAACATTGCATCAGTTACTGGAGACCTGCAAACTGCAGGTAGCCGTCTATTATTTCCTGACCCCAAAATAAGGCGATGAGTCCGGCAATAGACAAATAAGGGCCGAAAGGAATGGGCAGTTGCCTGTTACGGCCAAGTATCAAGATGCCCAGTATTCCTGTCACGGCACCTACCAGTGAAGATAATAGAATTACCAGTGGCAGCATCTGCCATCCCAGCCAGGCACCGATAAGAGCGAGCAATTTAAAATCTCCGTAGCCCATGCCTTCTTTTCCAGTAAGCAGCTTAAAGGCCTGGTAAAAAAACCATAACGACAGATAACCTGCAACTGCGCCGTATAGTGAAGATTGAATATCAGTAATGAGACCCTGGCTATTGACCAGTAGTCCCAGCCAGAGTATTGGCAGTAGCAGTGTGTCCGGTAGCAGTTTATGGTCGAAGTCAATAAAGCTTAATGCGATAAGACTCCAGACCAGGATGAGCAGAAAAGGCAGGGCAGGGGTGAGCCCAAATGACCAGGCGACCAGACCGCTCAGTATTGCTGTTAGGATCTCAATCGCCGGGTATCTTGGTGAAATGCGCGTGCTACATTCCGAGCACTTGCCACGCAAAAGAAGATAACTGAGTACAGGTATGTTCTCCAGCGCGGTAATCAGATGTCCACAACGTGGGCAGTGAGAACGTGAGGTGAAAATATTTTCTGGTGGAGCCGTTTCCTGGTTATCTGCGGACGATGACTCAATTTCGAGGAATTCTTTACACTCTGTGCGCCACTCATGCTGTAGCCTGAGTGGTATGCGATAAATAACTACATTGAGAAAGCTGCCAAAGAATAAACCCAATAGAGATATACTACTAATCAGGACAACATTATTTTCAAACAGGCTAAGGACGGCTTCAGCAAACATAAAAGCAGATGATTTCCAGAGGAATGGGGTTAGCCGCCGTCTATATTAAATTTAGAATACAGCAGCCATTTTGAAGATAGGCAGATACATCGCAACAACCATGGTGCCGATCAACCCGCCAAGGAAAATCATAATAAATGGCTCAAGCAGGCTAGTCATAGCATCCACCGCATCATCAACCTCCTGCTCATAAAAATCGGCGACTTTGTTTAACATGGTATCCAACTCACCGGATTCCTCACCAATTGCCACCATCTGCAGTACCAGGTTAGTAAACACACCTGTCTCCGCCATAGCCGGTTCCAGATGTGTCCCTGTACTTACTTCAGCTCGAACATCCATAACTGCTTCGTAATAAACACGGTTGCCAGAAGCACCTGCTACAGAAGCAAGGGCATCGACCAACGGCACACCTGCAGCAAACATGGTCGCCAGCGTGCGGGAAAATCGTGCGATGGTTCCTTTTTTTATAATGGCCCCAAGGACAGGTAACTTTAATAAGATTCTATCCATGGTGTGCTGCATTTTCTCGGAACGTTTGTAGGCAGCTACCAGCAGAATGATACCACCAATCAGACCCCCAAAAATAATCCACCAGTAATCCTGAAAGAAGTAGGAGATAGCGACGACTGCTGCAGTAAGGGCTGGCAGGTCAGCTCCAAAACCACTGAAAAGACTCTCAAACTGCGGGATCACAAATATCATTAAAATTGCAGTAACTACAATAGAAACAACCAGAATAGCGGCAGGGTAGAACATAGCAGATTTTATTTTACTCTTAATGGCCTCTGTTTTTTCTTTGTAGGTGGCAATTTTATCCAGTAGGGATTCCAGTGTACCTGACTGTTCACCCGCATCGACCAGATTTGTAAACAGCTCATCATAATACCGCGGATATTTCCCCAGAGCGATTGCCAGGCTGGTACCAGATTCAACATCCAGTCGGATTGCAGTAAGCTGCTCTTTCATGCTGGGATTGTCGTGACCATTAGCGACAATATCGATAGATTGCGCGATCGGGATGCCGGCTGCAATCATTGTGGCAAGCTGGCGGCTAAAGACTGTTATATCCTTAGTGGTTATTTTCCGGGCACGGCCTAATAAGTTTTTTGGTTTTTTACGAATTTTGCCGGGCTTAATGCCCTGGCGACGCAAGGTGGCACCAATGTACGTGGGGCTTTGCCCCTCCATCTCTCCCTTTATCTTCTTGCCGGAACGATTAACGCCAGTCCAGATGTATATCTGGGCAATCTTTTTGTTTGCTGCTGGTTTTTTAGCCACTAGTGCTCCTTCAACCTGATAATGACGGGTTCAGTTAGCTTGTCAAGGCTCATGGCAAGGCGCGCCTCGCAGGCAATGGTTATTCCCTTGTCAAGAGGCGCAACGTAGTCCATGGGCGTTGACAAGCTAACCTGAAGGGCGTCCCTGTGGTCTCCCTCAGCTGCGTCCCAGTACTCGGCAAGGAAATGGCCATTGCCTTCGCGCTGCGCCTTGCTGCGGGAGACCACAGGGACGCTGAATCCATAATTATCACATGGATAGAACACTAGTTGTTTGTCACCCTTTCAATTTCTTCCAGGCTGGTCAGCCCCTGTCGCATTTTGACCAGCCCAGCCTGTCGGAGGTTTGCATGGCCCTCTTCCTCTGCCAATCTGTTTATGTCGGCTTCGGTTCCACCTTTCATTATTAACTCGGCCATAGTGTCAGAGAGAGGCAGTAACTGGAAAATGCCTACACGCCCTTTGTACCCATTTGTACAGTTATCACAGCCTTTGGGTTCATATATTTCTAAATCCTCGAGTTCATCCGGTTTAAAGCCTGCAGTTGTTAGAACGCTTTCCGGGTATTCCTTTTTTTTCTTACATACGGTACACAGACGGCGGGCTAGCCGCTGAGCAATAATAAGGTGTACCGATGAGGCGATGTTGAATGCAGGGACCCCCATATTTACTAATCTTGTAAGGGTTGACGGGGCATCATTGGTATGTAAAGTGGAAAGTACTAAATGTCCTGTCTGGGCTGCTTTAATTGCAATTTCAGCCGTCTCTAGATCCCGTATTTCCCCGACCATTATTATGTCTGGGTCCTGGCGCAGGAATGAGCGTAGCGCAGTGGAGAACAGCATACCTGCCTTCTCATTAATCTGTACCTGGTTTACGCCTGTCACGTTGATTTCTACCGGGTCTTCAACCGTAGAGAGATTTTTTTCTTCAGAATTGAGTATTCTCAGGGCAGTGTAGAGTGTCACTGTTTTACCGCTACCCGTTGGTCCTGTTACCAGCACCATGCCATCCGGACGTGCAATGGCATCCATGTATATTTCTTTTTGTTCCGGTTCAAAGCCGAGGTTTTCTACCCCTACAGTTGTGGCAGAAGGGTCAAGGATGCGAATAACCACCTTTTCCCCGTACATGGTTGGACAGGTACTGACACGAAAATCGATAGCGCGATTTTTCGATAAACGCATTTGCATGCGGCCATCCTGTGGAACACGTCGTTCAGCGATATCGAGCCTGGATAGAATTTTGATACGGGCCGCCAGGCGCCTGGCCAGGGCAGGTGGAGGGTTATTAATGATATGCAATACACCATCAACCCGATAGCGTATTCTGAATGTTTTTTCATAAGGCTCGATATGGATATCTGATGCGCCAGTATTTACAGCATCAAGAATTACCTTATTCACAAAGCGTACTACCGGGGCATCAGCTTGCGCTTCATCAGCTGCTCCTGCGCTTGATTCATCCTCATTAACACCAATATCGATGTCATCCAGATCCTGGCCTGCCAGGTCGGCCAGCGATGTATCTGCCTTATCAAGCGATACATCAATTAGTTTTTCCAGTCTAGCCGGTTCAGCGACGATAGCCTCAACAGCAGTACCTGTACTGAAGCGGATTTCATCCAGTACGGCAAGATTCGTGGGGTCGGAGACAGCAACATAGAGTTTGTTGCCACGTTTCTGGATGGGGAGAACCCGGTGTTTGCGAATAATTTTTTCGCTCAATAGCCCTGCTTCGAGAGCTTCAGGGTCGAGTGCACGGACATCAATCAGCGGCAGGCCATATTCTTCAGCGGCATTGAAGCAGATGTCTATATTTTTAGTGGGTTTTTTTTCAATTGCAGCGGTAAAAAAAGATTTCTTTTTACCTTCAACACTCTTTAGTAGCTTTTGAACTTCATCCTCGAAGAATACACCACTTCCTACCAGTCGGAGCGGCAGACCAGTAAGTGTCATTGCAGTTGCGGGAGTGGACATATGTTATCAGTATAACTTTATTTTTCGATAGTTTTCACGTCTTTGTAAGACTTTATCAGATAATAGATGAGATTTACCAGTTAGCCAACTGTTTTTTAAGGAAATTTTAAGTATTTTACGGAACCTACAGGAAAGCTGACGAATGGTTATAAGCCACAAAATATTTAAAAAAAGGTCTGCTATCAAGCCAGTTCTACAATTAAATCAACGGTGTGGGATAGCAGAAGCATAAAGATTCTCCCGAGATAATACTGAGCTTAAGCCCACTGATATTTTCAGTGACCAACAGAAAAATATTTATAGTCGTTTTCTGTAAAAAGGTTTTCCTTTGCGCACTAGCAAGAGCAACTGTTTCTCTTATTGTAGTCGCAAACTTGACAAAATTCTATTCAATGTCTATTGTTCTATAAAACAGAACGATAATGTGGCTGCGGTAGCTATGGCAGCACCCATAACCCGTAACCCGTAACCCGTAACCCGTAACCCGTAACCCGTAACCCGTAACCCGTAACCCGTAACCCGTAACCCGTAACCCGTATGCTAGATGTCTTCAATGGTCTGATTACCTCAAAAGTGCGTGCCCGCATTCTTATGCGTTTGTTTCTAAACCCGGACCAGAATGCCTATCTTCGTGAACTGGCCAAGGAGTTCGACGTATCCCCGAGCCAGATCAAGGAGGAGCTCGACAACCTTAGTAGTGTCGGTTTGTTAAGTAGAGAAAAAAGGGGACGACAAATAAACTATTCTGCCAATACGAGCCATAGCTTGTTTCCTGAACTGCACTCGATGGTGAAAAAGGCCATGGGTATGGACAGGATACTGGAGAGTATAGCGATGCGTCTTGGAAATCTTGAGCTAGCTTTCGTGGTTGATGATTATGCAGAAGGAAAAGATAGTGGATTGATTGATCTGGTTCTAGTTGGTGATATTGACTGGGTTAATCTGAGAGATCTTGTCAGAAAAACTGAAAAGTATATACAACGAAAGATAAGAACGCTGGTATTCACACCTGAAGAATTTAAAAATGATTCAAAGATCATGGAGAACAGAGCAGTGCTATTGATATGGAAAGGCAAAGAAAATGAGAGGCAAAAGAAGACAATCAGTAATACGGAATAACACCTCAGTGTCTAATGAGTGAGAGCTATTTGAAATGGAGAAGAATCATTAAGTTACCAATTCAACTGCTGGGCCAATCCGGTTGTCGTCTTGAATGTTTTGGGACAGTGATCTATGTAGATCCCTATTTATCTAACTCAGTTCAAGAACTTGAATCACCCGACCTAAAAAGGCTCATACCTGTACCTGTTCGCCCTGAAGAAATTATAGATGCAGACTGGGTGCTTATAACCCATGACCATATTGACCATTGTGACCCACATACACTTCCTAAAATTGCCCGGTCTTCACAACAATCCAGATTTGTCGGACCAGCACCTGTACTGGAGAAGTTAGAAGATTGGGGTGTCTCGCATACACGCCTACACCTGGCGAAGCAAGAGTGGTCAACAATCTCCACTGATTTTAACGTATATGCTATACCCGCTGCACATCCAACCCTTGAGCGTGATGCTAGCGGTAATTCGCTTTATATTGGATACCTTTTAGAGGTAAAGGGGAAACGACTCTATCTTGCTGGCGACACAGGCGTTACACAGGAACTTATCGATACTCTTAATACACTTAGACCCATTTCCACGGCCATCTTGCCAGTCAACGAGCAAAATTTCTTCCGTGCGCGAAGAGGCATCATTGGAAATATGTCAGTACGAGAAGCCTTCAATCTGGCAGTAGAGGCTGAGATAAACACAGTAGTACCGGTTCACTGGGATATGTTTGAAGCTAATTCAGTGGATCTTGATGAGATTCATGCGGTTTACAATCAAATGAAACCTGCGTTTGATCTGCAGATCAATCCTCAATCAATAGTGCTCTGAATCTCCATGATAGCAAGTATTGTTATCCGCACATTGAACGAGGCGAAGAATCTGAACGATCTTCTGACAAATATAGAACTTCAGGAGACTTATGATCTGGAAATTGAAGTAATTTTGGTTGATTCAGGTTCAACAGATAAAACACTGAATATCGCTGAATCCCATAGATGTAAGATTATCCATATCACACGTGAAGAGTTTTCATTTGGTCGATCACTGAATAAGGGATGCGAGGCAGCCATAGGAGAAATTCTTGTAATGATCAGTGGTCATTGTGTGCCAACTGATAGTCACTGGCTGCAGGAACTTTGTCAGCCTCTGATCGATAACAGGGCTTCATACACATATGGCAGGCAGGTAGGAGGATCAGATAGCCATTATAGTGAATGTCGAATTTTTGCAAAATATTACCCGGAAGAAAGCCAGATACAGCAGGTAGACTTCTACTGTAATAATGCAAATTCAGCAATTAAGCGCGCAGCCTGGGCAAGATATGAATTTGATGAAAAACTAACTGGTCTGGAAGACATGGAACTGGCAAAACGGCTTGTGAATGATGGTGAAAAGATAGCCTATGTTGCAGAAGCCTGTATTTACCACTATCACGATGAATCGTGGAGTGGGATTAAACGGCGTTTTGAGAGAGAGTCTATAGCACTGCAAGCTATCATGCCCCAGATCCATATCGGTAAGCGAGACTTGATTCGTTATATCATCACTAGCATCTGGTTTGACTGGAAAAAGGCTTGGCAAGAAAAGGTGTTTAATGAAAAAGCTGTCGAGATATTCCAATACCGTTTTTACCAATACTGGGGTATCTATGCCGGCAATAACGATCATCGCAAGCTATCGCACGCCCAAAAAGAAGAATATTATTTTCCGAACTGAATTGAGGTAGATACATGAAACAAAAAATTGTCGCACTGTTGCCGATGAAGGCAAACAGTGAACGCGTCAAAGGAAAAAATTTTCGGGAATTTAATGGTAAACCGTTATTCCATTGGATATTGGATGCTTTGCTGGAAATTGAAGAGATTGACCAGGTTATTATTAATACTGATGCACGCCAGATTTTGGCAGAGAATGGCCTGTCTAATTCAGAGCGTGTCATGATCCGCGACCGTAAACCAGAAATTTGCGGTGATCTTGTTTCCATGAATCTGGTGCTGGAAGATGACGTAAAGAATGTTGATGCTGACATCTATCTAATGACCCATACTACGAACCCACTTATGACCGTAGATACCATACGCAGTGCTTTGCAGGCGTTCCAGGCGGCACAGGCCGAAGATAAAGCTGACTCACTATTCACAGTGGATAAGATTCAAACTCGCTTCTATAGGGCTGACTGCAGTGCAGTAAACCATGACCCAGATAACCTGATTCGCACACAGGATCTGGAACCCTGGTTTGAAGAAAACTCCAACCTTTACATATTTACTCGGGATAGTTTTAACAAAACTACTGCCCGTATCGGTAAGCAGCCTATGATGTTTGAAAGCAAAAAGTTCGAATCTATCGACATCGATACACCGGAAGATTGGGGTTTTGCAGTAGTCGCCGCAAGTTATCTGCTGAAACAAGAGGGAAAAGTGTAATGAAAGTACTGGTTACCTGCCCACCCATGTTGGGTATGATTGATAGTTTTCGTCCTCTATTTGAGCAGTCTGGTGTTGATCTTACAACACCAGAAGTCGTGCAAACACTATCAGTTGAGGAACTAAAAGAACTTGTGCCCCAACATGATGGCTGGATCATCGGTGACGATCCAGCTACTCGAGAGGTATTCACAGCAGGTAAAGCTGGGCAGCTAAAGGCGGCCGTCAAATGGGGTATTGGAGTCGATAATGTTGATTTCGATGCATGTGAGAATCTTGAAATACCTATCATAAATACACCAGATATGTTCGGTGCAGAAGTGGCGGATATTGCTGTGGGCTATGTGGTTGCCCTGGCTCGCGAAACCTTTGAGATCGATCGCGGCGTACGTGAAGGTCAATGGCCCAAACCCAGAGGAATTTCACTGTCTGGTAAGACCGTTGCGCTCGTTGGTTTTGGTGATATTGGCAGAAACACCGCAAAGCGATTATTGGCAGCAGAAATGCAGGTGATTGCCTATGATCCCTTTGTCAGTCAGGATATGGAAGTTAACGGTGTAAAAATGGCATCATGGCCAGATAGGGTAGAAGAAGCAGACTATATCGTTGTCACCAGCTCTCTGACTTTATCCAGCTACCACATGGTCAATTCAGAGGTATTTGCAAAGGCAAAGCAAGGGGTGCGGGTAGTCAATGTTGGCCGAGGCCCTGTGATTGATGAGCAAGCACTTGTAGAATCACTCAAGACAGGTAAAGTCTATTCTGCAGCGCTTGACGTTTTCGAGGCAGAACCTCTGCCGTTGAATTCATACCTGCGCACCCACCCGCATTGTGTGTTTGGCTCGCATAATGCATCTAACACAACCGATGCTGTAGAGCGAACAAGCTTTATCGCTATCCAGAAGTTGTTTGGCTATCTAGGGATATCTGCATGAACCAGTACACCGCATTTATCACGGGCGCAAACGGGGCTATTGGGCAAGCATTGTGCGCTGCTTTTCATGATGCCGGCCATCGAGTGGTTGCCAGCGATCAAGCTGAAACAGCAGGGTGTCCTGTTGATGCTTATGTCCCGATGGAGTGTAGCCGTCTCTGCAACGATAGTGCTTATCATGACGAGATTATTAATCGGTTGCGAGCGGAACTAGGCGATGGTAGTTTGCATGTGCTCATTAACAACGCTGCCATCCAGATCGTCGCGCCTGTCGAAAAACTATCTGTGGATGACTGGCACACCTCTATGGATGTAAATCTTGTTGCACCATTCCTGTTGATCAGAGCGCTTCTGGCAGAACTGACAAAGGCCAAAGGCTCAGTAATAAATATTGCCAGCATCCATGCACAACTGACCAAACCTCACTTTACCGCTTACGCTACCAGTAAAGCTGCCCTTGTGGGTATGACGAGATCGCTGGCCGTTGAACTGGGCAACCGCGTCCGTGTCAATGCTATCTGTCCGGCAGCCATAGCTACCCCAATGCTTGAGGCGGGGTTTGATGATAAGTTGCAAGGGCTTGATCAGCTTGCCAGCTACCATCCCACTGGGACTCTCGGTACGACCAGAGATATTGCAGAAGCAGCACTATATCTTGCTAAAGTTGATGGGCTATTTCTTAATGGAGCGGTAATAAACCTTGATGGCGGTATTAGTTCTAGATTGCATGATCCGGCCTAGTGATAGTACACAACAGGTCGAAATAAATTGACTAAGGTCCTACAAACATTGCATCACTCTCCTGCTATGGTGGCCTGGGGCATTATGGGTAACAGCTTATCAGGATCCGCAATTTTGTTACCATTTCCCCAATCGTTTGACTGTGCAAGAAGCCAATTTCAGGTTTTTCTGCTGCACCGTACTATATCTTCCGAGGGATGTGCTAATCGAGTCCCAGGGGGTGTTGTCACCCGATCTTGTCTGTGTACCCGGCATCATGAAACGTGATTGCAAACAGCTTAAGAAAGGGTGGCCTGTTTTGCCAATAATATTTCAGAACGGGTCACCCGCGCACAGGGTCTGGAACTCACCGACCTTAATGACCTACGGGAGCTTCATTGCAAAGTCTCTCAGCCTGGTTGTTGTGCTGCCATTCTTGTTGACGCAACTGACGACCGAAGAAATATACCTCTGGTACCTGTTTTCTGCGATTGCCGGTTTCCAATTACTGATTGACCTCGGGTTCAGTCCTACCTTTTCAAGGGTAATTGCGTATGCAATGGGTGGAACGGATGTGCATACGCTTGGTTGCCCACGAGGGGATGCTCAAGGCAGTCCTGACTGGCATGCGCTGGAACGAATATGCTCAACTATGAGTTACATATATATGCGCCTGGGTGCTGCCTGGTTCGTGTTGCTTCTCAGTATCGGGACGCTCGCAGTCATCAAACCGATTGCAGTGATGGAAGATGGGCATGCTGCATGGCTTGCATGGATAATAGTGCTCATATCATCGACATTCAACTTCCTTGGTATTACATACAGTTCTTATCTGCAAGGTGTTAACAAGATAGCTGTTTTGAGACGCTGGGAGATTATTACCTCGATTGGTTCCACCGTTACCAGCGTGCTGGTATTGATGTATGGTGGTGATCTGTTAGCCCTTATTATTGCGTATCAGGGCTGGTTAGTTGTGAATGTCATCAGGAACCGATGGCTGTCAAGGAATGTGCTTGGTGGCCGTATGAAGACTTTTCATGGGGCAGCCAGGGACGAAGCTGTATTGAATGCTGTATGGCCATGCACGTGGAGGACCGGGGTTGGTGTATTTACAAGCTATGGGATTGTGCAGGCAAGCAGCATTATTTACGCGCAAATCGCAACTCCAGCTGCAGCAGCGAGTTATTTTCTTGCCTTACGGCTTATCCAGGCGGTGAGCCAGTTTTCACAGGCTCCTTTCTACAGTAAATTGCCGACTTTGGCGCGCATGTATTCAGAAGGTAGGCGCACGGACTTGATCCGAGTAGCAAAAAAAGGAATGAGTCTTGCTTATCTTACATTCGTCGTTGGATTTGTAGCGCTAGCTGTCTTTGGAACTCCTATCCTTGAATATATCGGCAGTAACGTAGCGTTCCCTGATTTTCTATTATGGACACTTGTTGGTATCGCTTACTTCATTGAACGTTTTGGCGCGATGCATATCAACCTGTACAGTACCACGAACAATATAATCAACCATGTTGCCAATGGCGGTGCAGGAATCATATATATAATCGTAGGCCTTGTCGGTTTCGATTACATGGGAATATATGCCTTCCCGGTGGCCATGATTGCAGGAAATGCAGGATTTTATGCCTGGTATGCTGCAAGCCACTCCTACAATGCATTTGGTCTGGGATTTTTGTCGTTCGAACGTAATACTATGCTGCCATACCTGGGATTTCTTTTACTTTATATCTTAGCTGTATCATTATTCCAGTAGAATGCTGCCCCTGTTAACTTTTTTATAGGATACCGATAGTGCTTACTCTGACCCATGTGTCACTTGCAACAACGGAACAGCTTTTTCAATACAAAAGTAACGGGTTCAAGCTTGATGAGTTCCCCGGTTACACACCAGACCAGTGGGGGATAAAGGCCCATAATCGCCCCTGGATTGAGGCGACTGGCGCATTCTCCAGCGGCCAGAAAGTTATTGAAGTCGGCGGTGCGTACAGCCTTTTGCCAAAATACCTTTGTGATAAATACGGTGTCGAGGCATGGATTGGTGATGATTTTGGTGCTGGTACCGGTGACGAGATGTGGTCGAGATGGGGTGACCCAGGCACACTACCTGATAAATACCCATCCGTTAATTATGTGTTCGAACCATTTGGGAAGTTCGATGAGAAATATCCCGATAATTATTTTGATTGTATATTCAGCGTATCCACACTAGAGCATATTCCGTACGAGTATCGGCTGGATGTATTCAGGGATTTGAACCGTTGTCTCAAGCCCGGTGGTCGGCAACTGCACAGCATTGATATATCCACTAACTGGAAAAAGATTTTCATTTCTTCAGTTATAGGCAGCTTGCCTGGCTTAAACCAGATCCACTGGAAAGGTCAGTCTGAAATCATGTCATGGATAAACCTGATTAAGAAATCAGGTATCAAGATATCTGCAAGTGTACCAAATCCTATCCACATGTTAGACAGGAGTATTCTGGTTGAGTCGCCTGATGTAGTCTACCGGTTATACCCGCCAATTAATGAACCCAAGGCATACAATCCTGCAGCATCACTTCTCGTTGTTATCGAGGACAAATAAGAAATGGAGGAATGTTGCCCATGATCCTTACAGAGTGCGCCCGTGAGTGAGAGCCTGTAAAAAATGGAGGACAGGAATAAGAATGATTTACTACATGTTTATGGTTTCACCTTCGTTACCTGTGATACTGCTTATGGAGAGTATAGTGAATCAAGTCATCAAAAGCGGAAGGGATAAATGAAATACACGTTTTTTGAGCCTGAAAAGGTAATCAAGACCCCGGAGTTCAAGTACATACTAACATTTCTCAGCGCGACTGGCAGAACTCAGATTGGATGGCATTACGCTATAGACTTAGCCTGGATCTATTCCCAGATCCGGAACTGGCCAACTGGCTATAAAATTCTCGATGCGGGTGGTGGTCGTGGGCCTACGCAATTCCTGCTGGCAGAGCTTGGCTTTAATGTAACCAACCTGGATCTTGCCTTGAGTGAGCCGGCAGCAAGCATACAGAAAAGATACCGGATACAATTTAAAACTGCCGATAGTAAACGGGATGCAGCTTACGGTGATCATTTGTCTAAAAATTATGCTAAGCAAAATGTGCTGCGAAAATTGAGGCGTGCTGTTAGTGGTTCCAGGTTCTACCAATACGCTACAACAAATCATTACCACCGCGTTCACGAACGTTGGCGCGTAGATAACGGAATCGTGAATGAGGTTGGGAAACTGGTTTGGATGCGGGCTAACTTGTGTAAAATACCAGAAATTTCCTCGAATTCCTTTGATGCAGTAGTCTCTCTATCTGCACTGGAACATATTCCAATCGAATTATTACCACAGGCATGGGCGGAGATCACAAGAATCTGCAAGCCTGAGGCAAAATTTGCCATCACAACATCAGCTACTGAACAGCAGGCTACCTGGTACCACAAGCCCTCGCAGGGAAATTGTTTTTCAGAGGATGATCTTAAGCGGCTCTTTGGCGCATACCCAGATGAAACTAATCTGCCGGCAAATGGGATGATAGGGAAGTATCAAGCCTGTACTTACCTCAAAGATAACCTTGCTGATTTCTATAGAAAATCAGCTGAGAATGGCATGCCACATGGAAAATGGGAACCCAGGTATTTTCCAGTAGGACTGGTGCATTAATTTATAAAATGAACGGCAAATATTTTAATCATAGATAAAATTTGAAGTGGAAATAAGTATGGACATTGATCATAACGATCCGTTAGTTCAACAATCAGCAAGTGTTAATCCATATAGACTGGCAGCAAGCTATTTTTATAGGAGACTGATGTGGGATATTAAAAAAGAATCCTGGAGGTCTCGGAGGAAATTGAAAGGCTTAAAAGACAAATATGAAGGTGAAAAAGCTGTAATACTTTGCAATGGACCTAGCCTTCTTAAAGTGGATTTTTCCTTACTAGAGGGAACATATTCATTTGGACTAAATAAAATTAACCTTCTTTTCGATAAAAACAACTACCGTCCAAGTAGTATTGTTTCGGTAAACCACCTTGTTATTGAACAAAATAAGGATTTTTTTAATGAGACGGATATTTCGCTGTTCATTGATAGCAGGGCCATAAAACATATAAAGCCAGGAAATAATATTTGTTTCCTGCCGAGTACCCATCACCGTGCCTTTGCAAAAGATTGTTCGATGAATATTTATCAAGGACACACAGTGACTTTTGTAGCGTTGCAGCTGGCATTTTATATGGGATTTTCAAAAGTGGCATTAGTAGGCTGCGACCATAATTTTGCCACTAAAGGACCTGCTAACCAGGTGGTAACTTCAGGTGATAAAGATGAAAGTCATTTTGACCCATCCTACTTTTCTGGAGGGGTAAAGTGGGAACTTCCGAACCTTTTTGAAAGCGAAGTTTCATTCATGATGGCGAAGGACATGTATGAAGCGTATGGAAGGGAGATTGTAAATTCGACCACGGGTGGACAGTTAGATGTTTATAGGCGAGAAACTCTGGAATCTTTTCTTGCTAAGTAGCTGTTATGGCTTTTGCTCCTTAGTTGAGAAAAGTTTAGCTTCTCGGGAATGTATATTGCTCAACTAACTTAGTGATAGTTTCATATTTGTAAATTATTTATAGTAGTACTGACATGGATATTTTTAATCTAACAGTAGTCATCCCTGCTTTTAAGGACCATCAGCAGATTAAGTATTGTTTGCAGACATTGTATCTGGGGAATTTTACTGATTTTAATATAATTGTTGTGGACCATGGTGAATCAGATACTATTACCCAATGGGTTACCGATGATTTTCCTCAGGTAATCTGTTTGCGGGGGTCTTCCGAACTCTGGTGGACCGGTGCAACAAATATCGGTATTAAGTATGCAATTGAAATGGGCAGCAAACAGATTATGTTACTCAATCATGATTGCTATGTGCGTAGTGATACTATCGCCAATATCCTGAAATCATCAGAAAATGTACCGAATAGTATCGTAGCACCTGTACAATTTAGTCTACGAGATAAAAAAGAACTGGTTTGTGCAACAAGTTTTTTTTTACTGGGCTTCCCTACAGTAATTTTCCCGGGTAAATGGTGTAAATCATTCAGTTCCGGTAATTTACTATCTACCAAGCTTATTATCGGTGGGAGGGGAGCGGTCATACCTGCTGAAATCTTTAGTACGGTAGGGTATTTTGATGAACTTTCTCTTCCTCATTACGGCGCAGATCACGATTTCTATCTGCGTTGTAAAAAATCCGGGATTAAACTATTGACATGTTTAGATGCAACCGTAGATGTCGATGACAATGAGCTTTGTCAAAATAATAAACATAAAAGTATACCCAGCCATGGATATATTAGTACTCTGTTGAAAAGAAACTCACATCGGAATATTAAGGATACTTATACTCTTTTTTCCCGGTACTACCCTCTGCCGGGTTTCGTAATACTGGGTATGGCACTATATTTGACAAGATATTCGCTGGTTTATTTCTTAAGATTCTCTCGTCGTATTCTTTGGCCAGGTTGAATGTTCTGCTCATGAATATTATTTATCTGTGCAAGCGGCAATACATGGGGAAGGACGTTCTCGACGACCGCTATGGCCGTATGTTTGAAATGCCTCTGGAATTAAGCCGATCAGGTATAAAGGTCAACTGTTTTTCACTATCCTATCGTACAAGAGGTTATTTCCATGAGAATATTACTGGAGGGCTGGAGTGGGTCTCCGCTGATTTTAATCTTTCTCATTCCAGTGGCATTTTCAGCTTAGTCAAAGAAATATTAGAATGGGTTAAAATCTGTAAGCCAGTAGCATTCATTGCCACCTCGGATATCATACATCTCGCTATTGGCCAGTATGTTTCACAGAAAGCAAACATACCGTTAATCTCAGACCTTTATGATAATTTTGAGAGCTATGGCATGTCCAAATTGCCATTTATGAATTTTATTTATCGCAATGCCTTAAAAAAATCCTCAGTTGTAACATGCGTCAGCAAGCCTCTGTCAGAGTATGTGATCAAATATTGCAGTTCAGATTGTCAAATAGAAGTCATTGAAAATGCTGTCGATCACGCTGTTTTTAAACCCCTTTCCAGGCAGGAAAGCCGTACCAAACTGTCTCTACCAGAGGGTGAGATTCTCATAGGTACCGCAGGTGCATTGAGTGAAAATCGAGATATTGGCGTATTATACAGCGCCTATAAAATTGTCCTGGCGAAAAACCCGGAGGTTCATCTGGTTCTGGCAGGCAGGTCGTCAGATAAGGTGCCAATACCTGAACACCATAATGTGCACTATTTAGGTGAGTTGGAACACCGCAGTGTTGCCGATTTTTATAATGCCCTTGATTTGGCCATCGTGCCTCTGACAGACTCAATTTTTGGCAAATATTGCTACCCGCAAAAGGCCTGTGAAATTCTTGCTTGCAGGAGGCCACTGGTTGCTTCATCAGTGGGTGTCATGACAGACATGCTAAAAGATTATACTGAATGTCTGTTTGATGATGGCGATGCTGAAATGTTAGCAGAGCGAATACTCGATCAGTTAAATGACCCCGTAGTGCCGGACATTGCAATACATGGCTGGGTGGATCAGTCAGTGAAAATGAAAAAATTAGTTGAAGCCATCCGTTAATTTTGTTCTCACTTACTGGTCGGATGAATCCCGGTAATGTAGTGAAGATATCTGTTCGGATAAAATACCGATTAGAAAAACCATCAATGAGGAAATGAACAGCAGGGCGCTCATGTTAGTGAAGCGATTTGCAGTGATATATGTATAACCGTAATAAACAAGACCAGTCAGAAATAGTGCTGTACTAATCGGCAGAAAAAGCCTCATTGGCGAAAAAAGCGCTCCGATCTTTAAAATGATTATCAGAAACCTCAGGCCATCCTTAAGTACTCTTATGTTACTGCTCGTTCCTGTAGCCCTTGTCCCTGCACGTACAGAAATGTAGCCAACGGGGTGGCCTGAACGAAAAAAAGCCATGGTACTGGTTGTTGGGTAAGAGAAACCGTTAGGCATCAGGTAGAGGAATTTACTGAAGACGTCCTTTCTTACTGCCCTGAAACCGGAGGTAAGATCCATGATATTGTGGCCTGTCATCAGGGATGCAAATCGGTTAAAGAAAGCATTAGCGAACCTTTTTATAGTGGAGCTGTGTGTGCTGACCTGTCTCGCTCCAACAACCATATCATAACCCTGTTCCATTTTATTAAGCAGGTGTGGAATATCATCGACAGAATGCTGGCCATCTGCGTCCATAAAAATCACGATATCACCACTGGCATTTCTACAGCCTGCCTTGATAGCAGCACCGTTTCCCTGGGAGTATGGGTAGGAGATGATTTTTACACCGTTTTGTTTGCATACAGCTGAGGTGTCATCTGTAGAGCCATCATTTATGACAAGTATTTCCGCCTCCGGATATGTTGCCTTGAGTTCAGGCAATAGTTTTAAAAGCCCGGCAGATTCATTAAATGCAGGTAATACGATGCTTAGTGAATGTTTCTCTTGCACTGGCAAAATCCTGATTAGTTTTCGGGTTGTTTATTGTTAAGAATATTTTTTAGTGTGTTAATTGCTTTTTCATGTTGATGATAAATATCATTTTTTTCAATGGACGCCAATATTTTTTGTGCCTCTGTTCTTTGCCCTGCCGAGATAAGATAGTTGACCAGGCTAATTTGATGATACAGGTTTGATGGCATCAACGATACGGCCATCCTTGCCATTTTGATAGATTTCACAGGATCAAATTCTATAGTATAAGCATATTTTGCCAGAATAGCGTACAACTGAGCCTTGTTACGATTATCGGCCATAGGATAGCGAATGGCCGCATTTGCGAGTCTTGGGATTTGTATATCATCCTTATCACATTCATTCTTACTCACACATTCAATGAGTTTGTTCAACCAGACGATATTCACCTGCTCAAGTGGCTGCGTCGCCAGGCGGTGCTCAAGCTCTTCTATCCATGCTACCTGTATTTGATTGCCACTGTCGATGGAAGCCAGAATGATACCAAACAGACCAGAAGTTGTGTTTTTTCTTAATGAAGTCGCACGTTCAAGGTACTTGATGGCATTCTGGTAGTTGCTTTCAGGGTCACCCTGTCCCCGCTCGAGCATTTCTCCATATACCCTGCCTGCTTCATAGTTAGCACGTGCTGAATTGGGGTGGTGCTCAACATTCGTCAGATAAAGAAGCACATTATTTGACCATGTCCATGCCCTGAGATGGGTCTGAAAGGCGAATAGAAAAATAAGCGCTGAGATGACTATCGCCCGTAAGTAGATGACTTTCTCTGGTAAAATGCCCTGACCAAGGTAGTAAAAAAGTGGGAATAATAAGCCGAAGGAAGGCAGGTAGTTGCGATGCTCGAAAGCAAGTTCTAATGGAATGGCTGTCGATTCCATCAGGTGTCCGGCAAAAAAGAAAAGTAGACCAAATGCCAGTATCGGTGCACGTTTGATGGAAAAAAGGCCGATGATAAATAGCCCACAGAGGCCTATTATTGCAGGAAGAGTTGTATTCGGTTCAATCAAAGACGTAGAAATCGGAATGTCATCAAGGAACAAACCGAACAGAGATGGGGCTGGAAGGAGAATCATGCGAATATAAAGCCAGAGTATTCGCGACTCAGTCATTAAACGCTCAGTCAGGCTAAAGGGCCGGTTACCATAACCGCCAAGTATGATACCCGGATGCTCTATTAAATAGAATAAAATAAGCAATGATGGAATAAACAGAAAAAAGAAATAAAATAAATAAAGTCCTTTTCGGTGAGTGCGGCTTTCGGTATGAAAGCGAAAAATGGTGAGTTCGATGATAAAGAGAAATAACGGTAGCAAGCCGCCATTTTCTTTACTGAACCAGGCCAGTGGCAGAAATAAAATTGGCGATAAGAGTATGAGAGACCATCCTTTCACCGGCGTAGTATCAATGACTATACGGCCTCTTATATAGCTTAGCATTCCTGCCAGAACAAACAGAGCTGACAGACTGTTCATGCGTTGCACTACATAAAGCACATTTGTCAGATTAATGGGATGAAGTGACCAGCCAAGAGAAATGGCGAGGGCTATTAGTGATATCCGGCGTGCCGATAGGCAGGTTTGGCCTGTTTTCTTAAGCTGCCGTAGTAAAAACAGGGAAATAAAAAAAACAAGCAAAGCGTTGATGCTGTGAATAACAATATTGGTCAGTTTGAAAT
>BDTD01000006.1 GCA_002897635.1 bacterium BMS3Abin11
CGGCTTTCTGTTGATATTGATCTACATTATTTACCGGACAAAAATAGAGAAGAAGCGTTAGCTGACATTCTAAATGCACTGCAGGTGATAAAGTCCGATATTGAAAAAGCCTTTCCAGGCGCTAATGTTGTCATTGACTCGATAAAATATCATGCCTCAGTGCAATACAATAATGTACTGATAAAAATTGAACCCAATACGGTTATACGTGGCACATTGTTACCAGCAGTCGAAATGCCGCTTTGCTCATTTTTAGTAAAAGAATTTAATCGTGAAATGAGCATAAGGTGTGTAGCAAAAGAAGAGTTATTTGCAGGTAAGCTATGTGCCGCTTTGCAACGCCAGCATCCACGTGATCTGTTTGATGTATTGCTTTTATTAAACAAGGAAGACGGCTTAAGCAGGCCACTTCTTGATGCATTTATCGTGTATGTCATTAGTCAGGGAAAACCTATTAATGAAATGTTAAATCCGAATATCCACGACATCGAAAATCTATTTGTTAATCAGTTTAAGGGTATGACAAAAATGGACGCGATAGAGCTAGAGGATTTATTGCAGGTGCAAAAAAACCTGCCACAGGAAATTCTGAATCTTTTTACTCAGGCAGACAAAGCATTTATCTCGGGTTTTAAAAAAGGTAAACCAGACTGGCATTTAATCGCTTACCCTCATGCTAAAGCATTACCGGCGGTACGCTGGAAGCAGCTTAACTTACAGAAAATGGAAAGCCAGAAATATCAGCAGGCAATCGAAAAATTGGAAGCGGTTTTATATAGGGTGAAATAAGGGTGAAAAATGACTGAACAAAAACAAATTTTATCCGCTCAGGAATATCTGGCACAGGAAATTATCGATGCTCTAATCGAGAAAAAACTGATATCAGCCAATAAGAAGAAAAAATTGACACAACAAGTAGCAATGGGTTTGCTTGATGCAGAAGACTGGACGCTGTTAATTGATATGGCAACAGAGCAAGAAGCGAATAATGGGCAGGCAAGTGATGCCGAGTAAAATAAATGACTGAGCGAATAAAAAAACTGAGTATACAGGGCTTTCGGGGGGCAACCCAACCACTCGATTTGTCGTTTGATACAAAAAAACCGGTGATATTAATTTTCGGTGAAAATGGCAGTGGCAAGTCTACCATTGTTGATGCGTTGGAATGTGTGGGAAGTGGTTCAACCGCCTTTGTGGACGACTGGAAACTGGGAAAAGGCAAAAGAAAAGAAAGCTATATACCGACGCTAGGTAAAAATATTAATGATGTAAAAATATCACTCGAATTCGGTGAGAAAGAGTATAAAGCCAGCTTAAATGCACGGGGGGTGAAACTCTGTAATACTCCGGGCAGGCCTCACACCAAAGTGTTGCGTAGAAAATCCCTACAGGCCTTTATCGATGCCGACCCGGCGCAACGCTACAAAGAAGTTGCAAGCTTTCTCGATATTCCACAAATAGAAGCCTCTGAACTCACCCTTCGCCAGGCCTACAAACAAGCCAAAGACAGCTTCGACTCAGCCACCCGTGCCAGTGTGCAGGCACAGGAAACATTGCATGGGCTATGGGAAGCCGAAGGGAGCCCGGGGCATGCAAAAGAATTCAAAAATGCAGAAGCCTGGGCAAGGCCACAAACAGAATCAGATGTTGAAACCTTGCAGCAGGAACTGGCAAAGTTAAAGGCAGGTATTAAGCACACTGATAACCTGACAAAAAACTATCAAGCCTATCAGCAGGCAAGTGATGAGCTAAAACAGGCTAATGAAAAACTTAAACTGGTAAAAGAAAATCTGGCAGAAATAGAAGCCGCCGAAACTAAAAGCAATGCACAACTGGTTACCCTGCTGGAAGATGCAAAAGACTATTTACAAGCCAGCCCGGATAAAGTCTGCCCGGTATGTGAACAAACCGAAATCGAAGCCGAACAACTGGTGCAGCGTCTCGCGCAGCGTATAGATGGGATGGATCAGTTAAAGCAGGCCAATGCCGCCATTAAACAGGCAACCACAAACCAGCAAACCAAAACCGAACTGCTGCAACGGGCAGAAAAAAATATGTTAAATACGGCACAAAGCTCACAGCTGCATTTTGTAAAAGAACTTACCGACGAACAATCCATTAAATATCTTGTGGAACAAAAAAAAGAAGAGGCTAAAGAACAGGCATTGGCATTAGCCAGTGCTTTAAATGACGAACTCAGCTCACAGAGAGATGATCTGCAAATCTTCTTAGATAAATTACAAAAGCAAATTCATACTCTGAATAGCATCAAACAACTCATTGCCACATTAGATGAAAAAGCCAACGAAGCCCAGCAGGCTGAAACCGTACAGAAAAAGCTCGGGCTGGCGGTTGAAATATTTGAATCAAAACGTAAAGCCTATGTAGAAACCGTACTGCTGGAAATAGCCACATCCGTGGATGAGCTTTACCAAAAAATTCACCCACAGGAAGATTTGGGCCACTTAAAGCTCAAGCTGGATGATCGCCAACGGGGGTCATTGGTCTATGGCGTGGCATTTAAAGATCAGCAGGATATTCATCCACAGCCCTATTACAGTGAATCGCACCTTGATACCCTGGGTTTGTGTATCTTTTTGGCGTTGGCTAAACGTGGTAATACAGATAAAACCATCGTCATACTCGATGATGTGCTGGGTTCGGTCGATCAGCTGCATCTAGCGCGTACACTGGATATGTTGCTGGGCGAATCAGACAGCTTTGCACAAATAATTATGACCACGCATTATCGGCCATTACGTGATCGTTTTCGTTATGCACATAACCCAACAGCTCCTGTGCAGTTAATTGAATTAAAACCCTGGAATTTTGAGCAGGGCATTCGTAGTGGTAAGACCAAACTTTATGTGGATGAACTCAGGCAACAACTAAAAGAAGATGATTTCAGGCGTGATGTGGTTGCATCACAGGCAGGGCAGTTATTTGAAAACCTGCTTGAATTTATCAGCCGTGCCTATCGCTGCAAAGTGCCCCATACCATAGAGCCGCGTTTTACGTTTGGTGAGCTATCCAGTGCGCCGAATAAAGAGTTAAAGAAAAACCTAAAAATAGTTAGTCAGATAGGCGATGATGAAACCATCGAAACTGAAATATTGCCAATCTATGAAAAGCTGAATTCAGCAATCTATGTGCGTAACCTAGTTGGTTGTCATTTTAATCAGTGGGCAGGTGAATTGAGCGATCAGGATATAAGAGAGATGGCAGAACTGTCACTGGAACTGGCGGATGCTTTCATCTGCATTCATTGTGGTAGCTTACCCGTCAGTAACAAGTCGGGAAGTTATTGGGAATGCCATTGTAAAAAAACACAAATGCACCCACTGCAGCAACCAAAGAAATAATTTAAGCGAATAAAAATGGCAAAACATAAAAACAAACTCGAACTCACCTGGATAGGCAAAGACAAGTGCCCCAAACTTGAGCCACGTATTTTGCTGGAAGACCCGAGTAAAACCTATCATGCAAAACAGCGTGTCACGGATAATGACATTTTTGATAACAAATTGATCTTTGGTGATAACTTGCTGGCATTGAAGGCGTTAGAACAGGAGTATGTGGGGAAAGTTAAATGTGTGTTTATTGACCCACCATATAATACTGGCAGCGCTTTTGAACATTATGATGATGGAATTGAACACTCACTTTGGTTGTCATTGATCAGGGATAGGCTGGAAATTATAAAGAATGTACTAGCTGACGATGGTTCCTTATGGATCACAATTGACGATAATGAAGCGCACTATCTAAAAATACTATGTGATGAGGTTTTTGGTCGTAGTAATTTCGTTGCAAATTGTCTTTGGCAAAAAGTTTATAGCGAACGGATGGATGCTAAAGGATTTAGTAATGCGCATGATCACATCCTGGTTTATCAAAAAACGGACATGTTTAAAGTAAATCAAATTCCTAAGGAGCAAAATAAAAAACAGTTTAAATTTTATGATGAAAAGGTGGAAAAACACTATCGTCGACGTTCTCTGCGAAAGGAAGGATCGGAGTCTTTACGTAAAGATAGACCTTCAATGTGGTATGCAATAGAGGCTCCAGATGGGTCTGAGATTTACCCTATTAAACCGGATGGAACGGAAGGGAGATGGAGATGGAAAAAAGAGAATTTGATTTTGCGCAGTGAAGAGCTTGAAGTTATAAAAAAGGATGATAAGTGGGAAATATACGTAAAACAATATCTTGAAAAAACTGCTACTCGTCCTCCTTCAACATGGTTCACTAACGATGAAGTGGGTCATACTCATGAAGCTAAATTAGAGGTCAAAGTCTTTAATGCGCATGATATATTCTCAACACCTAAGCCAGAGAGGTTACTGGAAAGAATTATATTTTTGGCAACAAAAAAAGATGATTTAGTATTAGATTCCTTTGCAGGCTCAGGAACAACCGGCGCAGTAGCCCAAAAAATGGGTCGTAAATGGATTATGGTAGAGCTAGAAGAAACATGCCACACCCACATCATCCCACGCCTACAAAAAGTTATTAACGGCGAAGATCAGGGCGGCATCTCAAAACCCGTTAGCTGGCAAGGTGGTGGCGGTTTCCGTTATTACACCCTCGCGCCCTCATTACTCGAAAAAGATAAATGGGGTAACTGGGTAGTGAATAAAAACTATAACGGCGAAATGCTATCCGAAGCCATTTGTAAACTCGAAGGCTTTAGCTATGCCCCGTCAGACTCTGAATGGTGGAACCACGGTACTTCCACCGAAACCGATTTTATTTATGTCACCACACAAAATCTGTCGGTCGAAAAACTCCAGCAACTTTCTGATGTAGTCGGCGGTGATAAAACATTATTAGTCTGCTGTGGCTCCTTCCGTTGTAAGCCGAATCGATTTGCCAATTTAACCATTAAGAAAATCCCCAAAATGGTGCTCAGTCGTTGCGAATGGGCGCATGATGATTACAGCTTGAATGTAGAAAACCTCCCGCAAATGGAAAGAGAGCCTGAACAGAACAGTCTTTTTCCTGAAGAAGGGGGCGAGTCATGAGTGACCGTATATTAAATAATATTTCCGGTCGTTTAAGTTTGCGCCCACCCCAGCGTGAATCGCTGGAAGCTTTAAAAACAGCTATTGATGCCACCGTGGTTGAAAATTCTCTCAGCGAATTATTAAATCATAAACATGATGTGCCTGCCTTGCTGGAAATTCTTAAATCACAATTCCCTAAGCTGGAAGATTTTGAGCGAGAGTTTCCATCCCTTTGCTTTGCACTGGCAACGGGCGTTGGAAAAACGCGTTTAATGGGGGCTTTTATCAGTTATCTGCACTTAGCCCATGGTATTAATAACTTTTTTGTATTGGCACCCAACTTAACCATTTACGATAAGCTAATTGCTGACTTTACACCCGGCACGCCGAAGTATGTGTTTAAAGGTATTGCCGAGTTTGCAGTAACCTCACCCGTGGTTATTACGGGCGATAATTATGAAGAGCGGGGCGCACAATTACGAGAAGATTTATTTGGTCAGGCACAGGAAGTGCGTATTAATATATTTAACATTGCAAAAATCGTGTCTGAAGTACGTGGTGGTAAAGCACCGCGGATTAAACGTTTATCTGAATACCTGGGCGACAGTTATTTTAATTATTTATCAGAGCTGGATGATCTGGTATTGCTAATGGATGAATCTCACCGCTATCGTGCAAATGCCGGTATGAAAGCCATTAATGAGCTTAACCCGATTCTGGGTCTGGAGCTCACCGCAACACCTTTTACTGAGTCGGCTCGCGGCACAGTGCCGTTTAAAAATGTGGTGGTGGATTATCCATTGGCTAGAGCCATGGATGATGGCTTTGTCAAAGAGCCTGCAGTGGTGACACAACGTAACTTTGATGCCAGTCAGTACAGCCGCGAAGAACTGGAGCGGATTAAACTAATGGATGGCATTCGTTTGCATGAGCAAACAAAAGTCGAGTTAATGACCTATGCTAAACAAAATGATTTACCACTGGTTAAACCTTTTATGCTGGTAATTGCTCGTGATACCACTCATGCCGCAGAGCTGTTAAGCATTATGGAATCAGCTGGCTTCTTTGATGGCCGCTATCAAGGAAAAATTATTCAGGTCGACAGCAGTAGATCAGGTGCCGCAGAAGAGGAAATGATTACACGCCTGTTAGCGGTTGAAAGCGTCGATGAACCAACCGAAGTGGTGATTCACGTGAATATGCTTAAGGAAGGCTGGGATGTCACCAATCTCTATACTATTGTGCCATTAAGAGCAGCCAATGCACGAACATTGATTGAACAATCCATTGGCCGTGGATTACGCTTACCTTATGGCAAGCGTACCGGTGTTGAGCCAGTAGACCGTTTAAGTATTATTGCCCATGATCGTTTTCAGGAAATTATCGATGAAGCCAATAACCCGGATAATCCACTGCGTTTAAAAGAATTAATACTAGATGCACCGGAAGATGATACACCGATGACCAGCGTTGATGTGGGTTCAAACCTGGATGCCATCATTAAAGGTGTTACGCCGACAAGCAGTGATGGCACAAGCTATGTCAAGCCTGATGAAGTAAAGGGAATATTTACTGGTGCAACAGAATGTAAGATTGCTGAATTAACGCTTGATGTCATTAATAGCTTCAAGAACAAACCAGACATTTTAGCTACAACTGATGTTCTCGATGAGAAAGCTGTACAGCAAGTTATTGTTGAAGCGGTAAAAGAAAGACTCACAGAGAAACAACAGTCACTACTGGTTGAGGAAGAGCATGCTGATCTGGCTGAAGTGGTCGCAAAAGCATCTAGTCTGATAAAACAACAAACGATCGATATACCGAGGATTTCAGTCAACCCAAAAGGTGAAGTCAATTATGGTTATAAGTCATTCACTCTGGATGTGTCACAATTAAATCTACAACCCACAGAACGGGATATTGTGATTCAGAATCTGCATACTAATGAGCAAACCACACTCAATGCACAAGTGGGTATTACCGAATCGCGACCTGAAAATTATATAATTCATCAGTTGGTTGATTTTGATGACATATCCTACGATGAGCATGCGGATCTTCTTTACGATCTAGCAGGCCAGGCCGTTGAACATTTCAAAAGTTATTTAAACTCAGACGATGAAGTCATCAATGTACTCGATTCAAACCGTAGCCTGATTGCGAATGCCATTCATGCGCAAATGATAGAACACTTCTGGGAAGAGGTTTCAGATTACGAGGTTGAAGTTCACGGTGGATTTACCCCACTGAAGCCCTGCACTTATACAGCCGCATCGGGGCAGTCCGTATTGAATTACAGGGATACAGTAACGGATAAAAGTAAAATAAAACAAATGCTGTTTGGTAATTTCTCTAAGTGCCTCTACCCGCTACAGAAATTCGACTCAGATACAGAGAGGCGATTTGCGGTGATTGCTGAACGTGATGGAATTAAATGGTTTAAACCGGCCAAAGGCCAGTTCCAACTTTATTATAAAGATGGTATTGATCATCCAGAATATGTGCCTGATTTTATTGTTGAAACTGACGATGGCGTCTTAATGGTAGAAACAAAAGCAAAAAATGAAATGCAAGACACAAAAGTCCTCGCAAAAGCAGATGCCGCGGTACAGTGGTGCAAAAATGCAAGCGAATACCTGCTTGAACATAAAGGAAAAAAATGGAGGTATTTATTAGTGCCGCATGATGATGTAAGTGAACATAATACTTTATCGTCACTTACTAAAAAATATGTAATAAAATAACAAGAGGAATCTTCTTCCGTAATTTATATTTTGAGACATAACCGACTAAAACTAATAATCAGTATATGCTTAGGACTCTACATAGCAGCCATTTCTTGGTCCGGGAAACTGTCTTAGTTCGGCACCTTATTATACGGAAAAATTTTGATACTCCTAAGTCCACTAGCGGCCAGAATTTGATATTAATAACCTTGGTTGTTAATCAAGACTTAGGATTACTGTGTGTCAATAGTAATCCTTTTTATGAAATGAAAACACAAGACCTAACACAACCGCGCCAGCAATATGTATTGAAATTTAATAGTTGAGCAAGTTTGAAAATAGGCTCTTAATCTCATTATCCTTAAATTCATCTTCATCCTTATCGGTGTTCAGAGGAAAACTTGGATTTTGTATAGTATGTTCTTCCTCATCCAGCTCACTTATTCTATCTTCCACCATCATCCTAGCATTATCAAAATTGCGAGCTGTAATTTTTGCGAGTGATTCTAGAATATCTAGATGTTCAGATAACTCTTCTTCTGTGGTCAAATTGCTTATCACTTCTCCGATATTTTCAAACTCAAAATTCACTATTTGATCAAGCGCTGTTGAAATACTTTCTGAAACCTGATCCGACATGAATTCATTTACGCTTTCTACGACCGATTCAATTTCATCCGATGGAATTCCTCTATTGATATATCTTAATAATCTGGATTCAATTGCCGCCAAAATAAGGTTTTTATATTCGTTATCATCACCAATAAAGTTGCTAACTGTCCAGTATAGCTCTGGTAATTCCCTCCCATCGCCCCAAAATTCGGAACTAAGAGAACGTGATTCCAAAACTGAGAGCGATTTTTCTATAAAAAGATCATTCTCTGAGTACTCCCACCATTCGAGCAGTAATTCAACTCTTTCGGAAACTGAGAGATCATCTTTGGAGTAATATATCCTACTTTTTCTAGATTCGTGTTTAACTGCGGGATAAACATCAATTACCTCCGCGAATTCCAAAAACTTAGAAGAAAATCCCTTCAGCACATCTTCATGTGATTTAAATAAATCTTTAATATGTCGCCATAATTCATTAGCAAAATCAGCTCGCTTTAGCCCATTAGGAAGCAAGCTTAGTAATTCTTTATCTATCAAATATGATTTCAAGAAATCTCTTAAAGATGGATTAACGAAATCCACATTATTTTCTGCAATGCAAATAAATCCTGACTCTAAAGATCGAAGAGAATTCTCAAATTCGTCTGGATTCGTGGGTTGAGAATAATAAGTACAGATGGAACGATGCAGTTCTTGATAATTGGCTCTAAGTTCCTCTATGTTTTGTCGGTACTTGGAGCCAAAGTATAGCGCTATCAATAAGTTTTTTGATGCTATGTTCAGCGTGCTAAAAGGCTTATTCCAAATTAGATCAGGGTTCTCTAGCGCCTGATATATGTACTTTGGATAGTCTTTAGGCACAATGGTATCTAAGCAGTCACTAGATACTGATGCAATAACCCTCGGATTATAGTTTTTGTGGTCTATAATTTTAACAAGCCAATCTCCTTCCAAGAGGTAGGAAAAATGCTCTTGGCTTAAATTAGACGCTGATAGGTGATTGAAAAGAATGTGTGATTTAATTTTTCTTGTATATGCACCAACATCCAATAGATATTTGGAAAGCTGAAACCTCTGGTCGTCAACGTGATCAGAAATCCGTCTAGCCTCTTCAAAAATATGCGCGCGGGTGGTTAGAATAAATCTAGCATTTTTAGATTTTCTAACTCTTTTTACAAACACTGATAGAGCGTTTTCATGCTGCAGGAGTGATTGGCGGTCTAGTTCAATTCGCCCCAAGAAGTCATCAAAGAAAATGACCATAGGTTTTTCATCATCAATCTTCGAAAATCCATCTTCTAGTGAATTTATTGCATAAAAATGCCAATCGTTATTTAGGTAATGGTATGCCACCATTTTAGCCAGAGTGGTTTTTCCTACTCCAGGCGGACCAGAAACTATAAGCACTTTTTCTTTTTCTAATTTTTCAATAGCCTCATCAAAGCTCGGATTTTTTACGTAAACCTTTATTTCTTCAAGGATTTCTTCTTTTGTGGCTTTGGTGAATGCCTCAAGTCCAGATTGCAAAATATGTTCTAAGGCTGCCACGCTTGAAAGCCAAAGCTTCGTATGTGACTTAACAATATCTGGATATTTTCTCAGGGCTCCTTCAATGTCGTCTCTACCCCATATATCTCCAGAATTGATTATGTAGGGTTTAAATATTTCAATAAGCTGATCGCTTCTAGTAGGCGTGAGTGACTGCGAAGTAAAAAACAAATATCTCTTTGGGCTAAGCTTTCGTATCTTCTTATACTCTTTTTTTGCCGAGGTTTTAAGATTGGAAAATGTTGACCTCAAATAATGTTTACATTGAAGTACGGTAACTCCATCCCCCATTGAATGCCGCCCATCAACACCCCCATCAGGACCTGGGCCAAAAGCAGAAAACCTTGCTCCAATTTCCTTCTGAGCAATATCCCTACAAAGGTCTTCGAAATCTAAGGGGGATAAGTTCTCTAAATCACTCATAGTCTTGCCAGCATAAATATTTATTCTTATACAGCATCATATATTTTAGTGAACTTCCGAGTCATAAATCATACATTTTGTGAAACCGAGGGCGACAGGATCAGCTATTTCCCATTGACTTACATCCTCTTTGGGTCGACAACATACGTTCCGCATTAGATACCAATTGTCCGATTTGATAATATTGTAATTAGATTACCAATATCTTATCAATTTCAGCCTCATAAAGGTCAAATTTTAGTCTGTTCAAATATTACAAGAGCATCATCTACCTCCATACTCAGATATCTGACGTACTCTCTAGTTTAGTGTACCCATGCAAAAATTGAATTGAGCGAAGATTATTTATTCGTCGAAGAATCAACAATGCCTTTGTTCATCTCATCGAGTACATGCCATAAGCAACAGCATCAATATGGGACATACTACGATTTTGATTCTATCGAGAATGGCCAAACTTTAATGACTACTTTGGGTTGCGGGTTTAACTGAAACGATTCACCTCTATTTGAGCATGTCTGCTATTGAGGAATCTATTGTATTTTCTGGGTTTTTAATTTTGACTGCTATGTCGATTGCAGCCATCTTTTGTTCTGTCGGATAGTTACAAAAACAGTTATCAAAGTTGTCAGATTACATTCTGACTTTTACATTTTAAATGGGTAGGGTCGCAGTGGTTTCGGCAATCTATGGTCGCCGCCCACCACTTTCTTTTCTTGTGATCGTGTCATAACACGATCCCGCTTTACCCCCTGCTTAGGGCTACGCGCCCATCAGCGCACTAAAAAGCCTGAACCTTCCAGGCAAAACAAAAAACCGTGTTGTCGTTGCACTCCTGCCCGCGCCATTTTTTTGTTTTGGGCTTTCCGTTTGCACACCCGGACTTCGCCAGTCGGACAAGCCGTATTCGTGTTTAAGAAAACGATACGGCTTTTAACCGATTAATAACGAGGTTCGAAAAATGATTAAAAAAACTGGAAAAGGTACTTTTTGTATAAATGGTTCTTTTACTGTTTCAGAGCTTGCAAACGTACTGCTTGAGAATTCAGGTGACTACTTTAATACAGAAGGGCAGCCACTAACTAGCCCAGATTCGACAAGAGAATATTTAAAGGCGGTTTTATCACACCATGAAAGTGAGGTTTTCGGGGTGATATTTATGGATAATCGGCACAGGGTTCAGGCTTTTGAAATTCTTTTTTATGGAACTATAGACGGAGCATCAGTCCACCCAAGAGAAGTTGTAAAGCGTGCAATTGCAAATAATTCGGCGGCGGTAATATTAACCCACAATCACCCGTCTGGTATTCCTGAGCCGAGCCAGGCAGATATTGCCCTGACCAGCAGGCTTAAAGATGCGCTTGCATTGATCGATATACGGGTTTTGGATCATTTTATAGTTGGTGAGGCTGAGCCGTTGAGCTTTTCAGAGCGTGGGCTGATGTGACGCTAGAGCGAACCCGGCATTACCGGGTTCGCGAATAACCAACCTGATCTTTCCACATGGAAAGATGCTCAACGTATTGGCTTTGTATTCTTTAGCTCATCCAGGTAATTAGACCATTTCTGCATCATTTCGCGACGGGCGGCCAGGTGCTGTGTCCTATTGTATGCGCGTCCTAGAGGGTCACGAACTGCATGTGCTAATTGATGCTCGATGATGTCAGGTGGGAATCCGAGCTGCTCGTCGAGCAGGGTTCTAGCCATGGCCCGGAAACCATGGCCGGTCATCTTATCTTTTGTAAATCCAAGCCGACGCAAGGCAGCGTTGATCGTGTTTTCGCTAATTGGTTTTTGTTTGGTGCGTAGAGATGGAAATACGTATCCACTCATGCCAGACACCGCTTGTATATCCTCTAACAAGGTTACGGCTTGTGAAGACAAAGGGACGATATGTGGCAGCCTTCTTTTCATCTTGTTTGCAGGGATCTCCCAGGTGGCGGATGCAAGATCGATTTCCTCCCATTCGGCGTGCCGAAGTTCGCCAGGGCGAACAAAGACGAGTGGAGCCAGTCGTAGCGCTGTGCGTGTGACGATATCACCTTGGTAGCCATCGATTGCGCGAAGCAATTCCCCCACCTTCTTCGGCTCAGTGATGGCGGCATGGTGTGTAACCCGGGCGGGTGGCAGGGCGCCGGTTAAATCGCGGGCCGGGTTGGATTCTAGGCGACCCGTCTGAACGGTATAGCGCATGATCTGGTTGATAATCGATAATACTCGGTGAGCGGTTTCGATGGCGCCTCGTTCTTCGACACGCCTAAGTACACTGAGGACATCGACGGGGTTAATATCGGTGACGCTACGTTTACCGAGCCAGGGGAGGGCGTCCTTTTCCAGCGTTCGCCAAAGACGCTTTGCATGTCCCGGTGTCCATTTGTCCTTGAAACGTGTATGCCATTCCTTCGCTATCACCGCGAAGGTTTCACTGGCATTGGAGCTTTCCGTTCGCAGCACTTTTCGGGTGATCGATGGGTCGATACCTTTGCCCAGCATCAAGCGAGCCTCGTCACGGTTGAATCTGGCCTGTCGGAGGCTGGTATCCGGAAATGTGCCCATGCTCAGTTCTTTGGTTTTTCCGCCGAGCTTGTAACGGAACCGCCACCATTTCTTATCGTTAGGCCGAATGATGAGAAACAGCCCGTTTCCATCGTGCATCTTATACGGTTTTTCTTTCGGCCTAGCCGCCTTGATGCTTGCTGCTGTTAGCAAATCCGGTCTCCTTGTCTCAAAGTGGGGTAAGCCATTTACCCTGTGGGGTAACAGGCCTATTATTACCCCATGGTAAACGATTATGCAAGGTTATCTAGCGGGACAAGTTGGGACGCTTGATGATTGTAACTATATGATACACATAAAAAAACAGGACATCCTGGGATGTCCTGTTATGGGGTGTTGGTGGAGGCGGGGAGAATCGAACTCCCGTCCACAAGTCCTCTACACTCCAGATCTACATGCTTAGTTTGCGCATTTAATTTAACTGTACGCTATCCGGCAAACGGGAAAAACGCAAAGCGATTCTGCTTAAAGTTTAACGACTCCGCCACAGACATGCTTCGTCGCGATACTGTGTAAGATGACCTTTCGAATCCCCGCCCACAATCAAGCAAAGGTGAAAGGACTAGCCGGTATTAGGCGGCTAGTGCGTAGTTGTCGTTGTTGGCAACTATTGTTGTGCAGTTGGATTTACGAGGGGATCTGCTCCTCGGCATGCACTGAAGGCTTCGCTACCCGTGTCGAAACCGGTCGCCCCCATGTGAATCATTGTATCAAGTTATTTGCCGGCAATGTAGAGGATTTCAAGTCGTGCGGGGAGCACTGATTATTTAGTGATGGTGTTTCATCAATCTTTCTTTGTCTCGTTTCCATTCTCGCTCCTTGATAGAGGCGCGCTTATCATGTTGCTTTTTACCTTTTGCCAGTGCAATTTCAAGCTTGGCACGTCCGCGCTTCCAGTACAGGGCGATCGGCACCAGGGTGTAGCCCTCTCTCTCTACTGAGCCAATCAGGTGGCTGATTTCGCGCCGGTTCAGCAGTAGCTTGCGCATACGTGTTGGGTCGGGATGGATATGGGTAGAGGCAGAGATCAGTGGAGAAATATGGGCACCGAACAGAAACAGTTCACCATTGCGGATAATCACATAGCTTTCCTTCAGTTGTGCGCGACCCTCACGCATACTCTTCACTTCCCAGCCTTCCAGTACCATGCCTGCCTCATACCTTTCTTCCAGGTGGTAATCAAATTTTGCCTTCTTATTGAGGGCAATGGTGTTGCCTGGGGAGCCTTTCTTTTTCCCCTTGTTTGATTTATTGGACATGTCTGCTCTGGTCGTTTGGGTGTGCCGGTGCGTTATGCTATAAAAAGCGCATTCAATCACAAATCAGGCTAACAACGAAGCCGGTTTGAGATAAAATTAGTGTTTGCAGATAGTCGGGTACCTCTATAAATACGAGTAAGCATAGATGAGTGAAGTAAAGAACGTATCAATTCATGGCCAATGGTCCAGCCGTTGGGCCTTTATTCTGGCTGCTACCGGGTCGGCGGTAGGGCTGGGAAATATCTGGAAGTTTCCCTATATAACAGGTGAATACGGGGGTGGGGCTTTCGTTCTGGTGTATCTGGTTAGTGTCGCCCTGATTGGTATCCCAATAATGATGGCCGAAGTCATGCTTGGTCGTCGTGGCAGGCAGAGTCCAATAAATACTATGCGCTCATTGGCGAAGGAAGAAGGACGACATGGCATATGGTCCTGGATAGGCTGGATGGGTGTGCTGGCAGGATTTCTTATCCTGTCCTATTACAGTGTGATTGCCGGCTGGGCGCTGGCTTATGTATTCAGGACAGGTTCTGGTGCTATTCAGGCTGTAGGCAGCGCCGGCATAAAAAAAATCTTCACTGAACTGGTTTCGGATCCTGAAAAACTACTGGCCTGGCATACCATCTTTATGGTCATGACGATGGTGGTGGTAGCCCGTGGTGTAAAAAATGGACTTGAAATGGCCGTGCGCTACCTGATGCCCGCCCTGCTGATATTGTTACTGATCCTGGTGGGCTATGCGATGAATACCGGGCATTTCTACGAAGCGGTCGATTTTCTGTTCAAACCTGATTTCAGTAAATTAACGGGTGGGGCCATTTTAACTGCGATGGGACATGCCTTTTTTACTCTCAGTCTGGGTATGGGAGCCATCATGATATATGGTTCATATCTACCTGATAATGCATCCATAGCCAGGACATCGATAATTATTTCTATTGCCGATACTGCTGTAGCATTGTTAGCCGGGCTGGCCATCTTTCCCATAGTTTTTAGCTTTCCTGAGTTGACACCTGGAGCAGGTCCGGGACTTATTTTCCAGACACTGCCAATGGCTTTTTCACAGATGCCGGGTGGCCAGATATTTGGTGCCCTGTTTTTTGTCCTTATCGTTATTGCCGCCTGGACATCATCAATATCTCTGATTGAGCCTGCAGTAGCCTGGTTGATTGAGAATCGTGGCATGTCTCGAGTTATGGCTGCAGTCTGGTGTGGTGTGGCTACCTGGCTGGTGGGCATAGCAACGGTCCTTTCATTCAGTAAATGGGCATTCGATTTTAATTTCCTGGGTACAGTTAAACATAATGGTGTGTTTGATATTCTGGATATCCTTACAGCAAATATCATGCTCCCAGCAGGCGGATTTTTTATTGCCATCTTTGCTGGATGGATGATGAGCGAAAAACATAGCAGAGAAGAACTGGCACTGGGACGTAGTTACATTTTGTGGCAGTTCCTGATTAAATATATTGCACCTGCGCTGGTTCTGGTTGTCATCCTGAATCTGTTCGGGGTTATCTAAAAACCATTGATTAATTCTGGACGAAGCAGGTTGCGATCTAAAATATTCAGGGTTGCAACGAAAAAACTGGATATCTTAGTCGCAAGGTACAAGTTCATAAATTGATTAGATGTTCCTAAACAAAAAGAGGATAGCTCAAGTGCCAAGAATCCATCGTTCCGCTCTGGTTCACTACACGGCAGAAGAAATGTATCGCCTGGTAGCAGATGTACCAAAATATGCTGAATTCCTTCCCTGGTGCAGTGGTGCCAGGGTGTTGCAGGTGGAGGGCGATGAAGTAACAGCGCAGGTTGATATTGCCTTCAAAAGCGTAAAACAGTCTTTTACAACTGTAAATAAACATATAGAGGGCAGGCAGATCAGCATGAGCCTGAAAGACGGTCCCTTCAGCTCTCTTAACGGTGTCTGGCAGTTTATTGATCTGGATGAGCAGGCAAGTAAGATTCTGTTTGAACTTGAATTTCATTTTTCCAACAAACTTGCCGGTGCTGTGATAGGCCCGGTTTTCAGTATGATCGCCAATGGTATGGTTGATGCTTTTCACCGGCGAGCGGTTGAAATATACGGCCCGAGAAGTTTATGAGCGATTTACCAGATTATGTATCAAAAGATACAGAAACTATGCATGTCGAGGTCATTTTTGCTTTGCCTGATGAGCAGGCAGTTTTAGACGTTGAGTTGCCCGGGCAGGCAACGGTGGATGATGCTATTAGACAGTCGAAGATCATGGAAAAATACCCCGAAATCGATCTTGAGGTAAATAAAACGGGGATTTTCGGCAAACCCGCAAAGAGAGATACAGTCTTGCATCCCGGTGACAGGGTGGAGATCTACCGGCCTTTAATTGCAGACCCGAAAGAGATGCGTAAACAGAGAGCTAAAGGCAGACGAAAGATAAAGGACGAAAGATGAAAGAAAAGCAGACAACGATTTTGAAAATCCTTAATCCTTAATCCTTAATCTCGAATCCACGTCTATTTCCAGACCTTATCCCAGCTACGCTGGATTATTCCCCCTGTAGCAGGTTTTCCTTCAATCACTACTGTTTTCGTCTCGTTGGCTGGGGTTTTATCCTTCGATACGACATCGCTGATTATTTGTGAAAGTTTGTCGTCTTTAAAATAGAGGGTGATCAATTGCTGTTCTGTCTTCTTTGCCCTTGCCTTGCGTAGCGAGTAGTAGTAGTCCCAGCGGTCCGGGTGGAAGCTATCCTGCAGCAGCGATGTGCCTATCAGGGCCTGAACATCATTTTTGCTCATACCCAGCTCTAGTCTGGCCAGACGATCAGGATCAACAATATTACCCTGCTGTATATCATGCTTATAGGTTTTGATGCACGATGCAAGCAATAGCAAGGCCAGTAGTATTCCTGTAATGCGTAATAATTTCGACATACGAAAATTAACTCTTACTCTTTTAGACAGCATGGGATGATAGCTGATACTATCGGAACAGACTACTATTTTAAGGAGCCTCTGATTGATTGTGCCATATCTCTGGCTTACAGGCTGACCCACAATCAAGGCGAAGCTTTGAAAGCATGCCTGGGTCTGGTAAAAAGTTGCAACGCAGGGTGTGAATCAGCCTGTAAGCCCCGTAGGGCGAGTCCTGAAGCGCACATCTACGGCACTGTGCTTCTTGCAAAGGATCGGGCCATTCGCTGCGAAGCACGCTTTGTAGCTGCACGCTTCAGGTCTCGCAGAGACATGGCACAATTAATCAGGGGTTCCTTAACCCTTCAAATGATTCTCTGGAGCAGTAAATGCCGGATAAAACAGACCTGAAGAAGGTCGGACTGAAAAGGACTGTACCCAGGCTGAAGATTCTTAGCCTGCTTGAGTTAAGCGACCAGCGCCATTTAACGGCAGAAGATGTCTACCGCCAATTGCTGGATGCTGATGAAGATATCGGTCTCGCTACTGTTTATCGCGTTCTGACCCAGTTTGAAGGCGCAGGTTTGGTGATACGTCATCACTTCGAAGGTGGCAGCTCAGTCTTTGAGCTGAATGAAGGCAAACACCATGATCACATGGTTTGCCTGGAATGCGGCAAGGTATTCGAGTTTTTTGATTCGCGGATTGAAGACCGTCAAAAACAGATCGCCGAAGAATCAGACTTCTGTATCGATGACCATAGCCTGTATCTGTATGGGGTTTGCGCGGGTATGAGAAAGAACGGGAAGTGTTCAAAAAGAAGATTAAAGATGAAGGATTAAAGATGCAAAGATGGATTACCGGTTTTTCTTTCCTCTTTAATCTTTTATCCTTTATCTGATTTTAGCCGTTAGCCTGTTTCAGCATCTCAACCGCATGCGCACGCGTCTGCTCAGTGATATCAATACCTCCCATCATACGGGCAATTTCTTCCACTCTTTGTTTTTCTTCCAGGGAGTCTATGCAGGCTTCTACCGGATCACCGGATTTGCTGATCAATATTTGTTGATGGGCATTGGCCGCCACCTGTGCCAGGTGGGTGATACACAGTACCTGTCGAACGGTCCCCAGTTTTGCCAGCTGCTGACCGACGATTTCTGCTACCCGACCACCGATGCCTACATCAATTTCGTCGAAAATCAGTGTCGAAATGGTGGATGATTCCATCACACAGACTTGAAGTGCCAGGGCGATACGCGACAATTCACCACCTGAGGCGACTTTGTTCAGGGGCTGTGGGGATTGTCCGGGGTTTGCAGCGACCAGATATTCGATTTTATCCAGCCCATGACGTCTGGGATTGGCCAGCTCAGTACCGCTTAGTTTAATGACAAAACTCCCACCTTCCATGCCCAGTTTCTGCATGCGAGCGGTGACTTCTTCAGAAAGCCTGATGGCTGTCTGCCTGCGTCGCTGAGAAACCTTTTTTGCCTGATCCTGGTATTTTGTAAAATGTTCTGCGAGTTCTTTTTCCAGTTCAGTTATCCGTTTTTCACCGGATTCCAGATCGTGTAATTGTTGCTTCAGGTTGCCTAGTTGGGCCGATAGATCGCCAGGGTTTATGCGGTGTTTGCGCGCAAGGTCATGAATACTTCCCATCCGTTGGTTGATCCAGTCCATACGTTGTGGGTTGCTGTCCATCTGATCGAGATATTGTCTCAGCAGAATACTGGCCTCATCGATATGGATGCTGGCATTCAGCAGCAGCTGATTGATATCAGACAGTGCCGGGTCGAATCGTTCGAGCTGCTGCAGACCGTTAATCACCTTATTCAGCTGTTGCTCTATTGCTGCATTGTCATCATTACTCAGGCGAAGAAGATTTTCATTAATACCGGTTATCAGATCACTGGCATTGGCCAGGCGGCGGTGTTCTTCTTCAAGCGCTTCGATTTCATGTTCTTCCAGTGCCAGTTGTTCTAGTTCATTGGTTTGATAGCGCAATAATTCGATCTGGTCTTCACCCTTGTCGTCAACACTGCGTAGCTGATCAAGGTTCTGCTGGCAATTCTGAATAGCTTCATAATGCCTGGCAAGTAAATCAAGTGCCGATTGGTGATCGGTGATGGAGTCCAGTATCTCACGCTGGTCATCAAGCCGCAGCAGCGATTGATGTTCATGCTGGCCATGAACATCAACCAGCAGGTCGCCTAGTTGTCTTAGCTGTTGCATGGTGACGGGTCGGCCATTGATGAATCCGCGGCTAGGCCCGCTGTGGGGTAAAATTCGGCGTAAGATACATTCCTGCTCAGCATACAGTAACTGTTCTTTAAGCCAGACAGTGGCTTCAGTGCAGGTACTGAGATCAAAAGCGGCGATGATCTCGGCATGATCTTCCCCGTGCCGGATGACGTTACTGGACGTGCGTCCACCGAGCACCAGATTCAGTGCATCGATGAGAATCGATTTACCGGCTCCGGTTTCACCGGTGATTGCCGTCATGCCTTCGCACAGACCAAGTTCTGCTTCACGTACAATCACAAAATTTCTAAGATACAGAGATGAAAGCATTTAGTGATTATTCAGATGATAATGTTGCAATAACAGATTTTAGCCCCAGCCCAGTTTGGCACGTAAGACATCATAATGGCTATGATTGACCGGGCGTAGTAACTTAACACGATGCTCGGCCATTTTTACATTAACTGTGTCACCGTCCTGCAGGCGCACAGCGGATTGACCGTCAAAACTGAGATAGCAATTGTCCTGTCCGCTGTCCAGCATACGGATGCATACGCAACTCTGGCTACTGATGACCAGTGGCCTGAAACTGAGGGTGTGCGGACAGATAGGTACCACTGCAAGTGCTTCCAGCTCCGGTGCCAGAATAGGGCCATTTGCTGACAGGGCATAGGCCGTAGAACCCGTTGGTGAAGCAATAATAATACCGTCTGCTCGTGCTGTGTTGACGTGTGTGTCATCGATCAGGGTCTCAAACTCAATTAAACGTGCCAGTTCACCCTTGCTGACCACAACATCATTTAGTGCTTCAGCATGGTGGATGACTTCTCCGGTACGGGACAGACTGGCTTGCAGCAGAATTCGTTCTTCCTGCTGATAGTTACCGTGCAGGATTTCCTGCAGAATCTTTGCCATGTCCTCGCGGGGAATATCGACCAGGAAGCCCAGACGGCCAAGATTAATGCCTGCCAGCGGAATATCCTGTGCGGCAATCTCGCGTGCGACATGTAATAGAGTGCCATCACCGCCAACCACAATGGCCAGGTCGGCTACCGTATTATTGGCATCTTCATTTTCCTGTCGCTTAACTTCACAACCCAGTTTGAGTAGACACGCCTGTAACTGATCGGCGACCGTCCGTGCGGATGGATCATTGCGTCGAGAAAATATCGATATGGTTTTAAAAACTAGTGACATTTAATGTCAGGCTCCTGTTTATCCAGTTGGATGGGCATCTCTATTAATCCTGGATAGTCAGATTGTGATTCAAAATCAGTCATATCAAGGCAATGATCGCACGTAATAGTTTGCTATTGCGAAGATTCTTAACGCAGAGATGGCAGGTTTTGGACATAATATGATTATTCATGATTAATAAAGATACCCATATAGATTAATCGACTTGCCGATAGAACGGAAGAGTTTAAGGATGAACTTTATTGTTACCAGCCGATGGGTATAATGTCTATTATTCAGGAATATACTCTTTATGTTACAGAAAAATTGTTCACAATAAATATTACCAGATGACTGAACCACTCAATACACGAGCTGAAATTCTGCTAAAAACCCTGATCGAGCAATATATCGAGGGTGGGCAGCCAGTTGGCTCTAAACAGCTACTGAAACGTTCTGGCCTGAGTGTGAGTGCCGCAACGATCAGAAATGTGATGGTGGATCTGGAACAAATGGGACTGGTACATGCTCCCCATACCTCAGCCGGGCGAGTGCCTACCCAAAGCGGTTACCGGTTGTTTGTAGATTCCCTGATTCAGATTAAACCGGTGACACCCGTTATGAGCCAGGAGTTTGCTGCCAGTTTTTCCGGTGAGGTCGATGTCGATACGCTGGTATTTTCCGCCTCCAGCCTGCTGTCGGATGTTACACGCTTTGCCGGTGTTGTTATGGTGTCGAATACCGATCAGGAAATATTTAAACAGATTGAATTTCTGAATCTGGGGCATAGTCGGTTGCTGGTTATTCTGGTCAGTGAAGATGGGCGTGTGCAAAACAGGGTGATAACAATCGACAGAGAATATTCTCCATCAGAACTGGTAGAGGCGGCGAACTTCTTTAACGAAACCTTTAGCGGTCAGGCACTGGACAGTGTCAAAATGATGCTGCTCCAACGCATGGAAAAGGACACAGCAGGCATGAACCGGGTTATTAAGGAGGCGATTTCCCTGGCAAGACAGGCCTTTGATGATAGAGCAGCGTCAGAAAATAATTTGATGATCAGTGGTGAAGAGCAACTCATTGATATCCCCGATCTGAGTAATAATGAGACCCTGAGGCGATTATTAGGCTCCTTCAAGACCAAACAGGACTTGCTGGATCTGCTGGAACGCAGCCTGGGCGTTGAGGGCATCAAGATATTTATCGGCGAGGAATCCGGCTATAAGGCCTTTGCCGACTGCTCAGTTGTTACAGCACCTTTCTGCCGGGAAGGTGAGCGGGTCGGTACCCTGGGAGTCGTCGGGCCAACCCGCATGGATTACGAAGGCATCATCCCGATCGTCGATATTACAGCCCGTTTATTGTCGAACGCACTGAGTAGTTAAATGGCCTCAATTTCCTATTTCCAGGACCTTGAAACCTTGAGCTATATCCCCACTTAATGGCAATATAATTTCTTTTATACAGAGATAATCTAATGACCAGTAAAGCAAAGGAAGAAATGAGAGAAAAAGATGAACACGACCTCGAAGAAGTTGAGGTTGAAGAAGTCCTTGAAGAATTCAACGAACATAATCGGGAAGTCTCTCATCAACAGTTTGAGGAAATGCGCGAGGCGCTGGCAAAAGCGGAAGACGAAGTGCTGCGTAGTCGTGCCGAAGTTGAAAATATCCGTCGCCGTGCAGAGAATGACGTTGCCAGTGCGCGCAAGTTTGCGGTCGAGAAATTTGCTGCAGAAGTATTACTGGTTAGAGACAGCCTTGATCATGCCAGAAAAATTGATCTGAACCAGGGAAATCGTGAAATTCTGGAGAAAATGAAAGAAGGTCTGGATCTGACTATGAAGCAGCTTGAGACAGCGATGGAAAAATTTAATATAAAAGAAATTGTACCGCAGGTGGGTGAACGACTGGATCCGGAAAAACATCAGGCGGTAGGTCTGATAGAAGCCGAGGGTATTGATGCCAATTGTATTGCTCAGGTGATACAGAAAGGTTTTACCATCAATGACCGCCTGCTGCGTCCAGCGATGGTAATGGTGGCTAAATAGAACAGAGTTTCAGGTTTTACGTGTCAGGTTTCAGGTTTTAATCCGTAAATTGTAATCCGCAACCCGTAAACCTTGTTTTTCTGCCGCTAGCCCCTATCTATCAAGCAGTTAAAGAATTGTCAACGAGGACATAAAAAATGGGAAAAATAATCGGTATTGATCTGGGTACCACCAACTCATGTGTGGCGGTAATGGAAGGTGGGGAAGCTCGTGTGCTGGAAAATAGTGAAGGTGAACGCACGACCCCTTCTATCATTGCTTATATGGATGATGAAGTAGTCGTTGGTGCACCGGCCAAGCGTCAGGCCGTTACCAATCCTGCCAATACCCTGTATGCCATCAAGCGACTGATCGGTCGAAAGTTTGATGAAGATGTTGTGCAGCGTGATATCGAACTGATGCCCTACAAGATACTGAAGGCAAAAAATGGCGATGCATGGGTTGAAGTCCATGGAAAGAAGATGGCACCGCCGGAAGTTTCTGCTCGCGTACTGATGAAGCTGAAAGCGGATGCAGAAGCCTTTTTAGGCGAGGAAGTGACAGAAGCGGTTGTCACCGTGCCGGCCTACTTTAATGATTCCCAGCGCCAGGCGACCAAGGATGCCGGCAAGATTGCCGGTCTGGATGTTAAGCGCATCATCAATGAGCCGACAGCGGCAGCGCTCGCCTTCGGTATGGATAATAAAGAAGGCGACCGCACCGTGGCGATTTATGATCTTGGCGGTGGTACGTTTGATATCTCCATCATTGAGATAGCGGAGGTTGATGGCGAGCACCAGTTTGAAGTACTGTCTACCAATGGTGATACTTTCCTTGGTGGTGAAGATTTTGATCATCGTATCATCGATTATCTTGCAGATAATTTTAATAAGGAGCAGGGTGTAGATCTTCGTGGTGATGCAATAGCTCTACAGCGTCTGAAAGAAGCAGCTGAAAAAGCAAAAATCGAGCTGTCATCAACCACGCAGACTGAAATTAATTTGCCTTACATTACAGCAGATGCCAGCGGGCCAAAGCATCTTACTGCCAAGATAACCCGTTCAAAACTGGAGTCACTGGTGGAAGATCTGGTTAAACGCTCCATTGATCCATGTAAGATCGCACTTAAAGACGCCGATATTAGTACCTCTGAAATCAGTGACATCATTCTTGTCGGTGGTCAGACACGTATGCCGATGGTGCAGGAAGCCGTTAAAGATTTCTTTGGCAAGGAGCCACGTAAGGACGTTAACCCCGATGAAGCGGTTGCCCTTGGTGCGGCCATACAGGGTGGTGTACTCGGTGGTGATGTCAAAGATGTACTGTTGTTGGATGTTACACCGCTGTCTCTCGGTATCGAGACCATGGGTGGCGTGATGACCAAGCTGATCGAAAAGAATACAACGATTCCTACCAAGGCATCGCAGATCTTCTCTACCGCGGAGGATAATCAGAATGCCGTAACTGTACATGTGTTGCAGGGCGAGCGTGAAATTGCTTCCGGCAATAAATCACTGGGTCGTTTTGATCTGACTGATATCCCGCCTGCTCCACGTGGTATGCCGCAGATTGAAGTGACTTTCGATATTGATGCCAACGGTATCATGCATGTAACAGCAAAAGACAAGGCAACAGGTAAGGAAAACAAGATTATTATCAAGTCCAGTTCCGGTCTCAGTGATGATGAGATCGAAAAGATGGTTCGTGATGCCGAAGAGCATGCCGATGAAGATCGCCTGGCTAAAGAACTGGTTGATGCGCGTAACCAGGGCGATGCCATGTTACATTCGGTGCGTAAATCACTGACCGATCTGGCTGATAAAGTCGATGCTTCTGATAAGGAAAATATCGAGACGGCAGCCGCTGAGCTTGAAGAAGCGCTGAAAGGCGATGACAAGGCCGATATTGAAGCGAAAACTGAAGCGCTTACTACTGCTAGTCATAAGCTTGCAGAGCAGGCCTATGCCGATGCGGGCGGTACTGATGCAGGTGCAGAAGCGGCTGGTAGCGATCAGCCTGAAGCAACAGCCGGTGATGATGTAGTCGATGCTGAGTTCGAGGAAGTGAAGGACGATAAGAAATAAATCTGGTCGTCGAAACAGGTTATCAATATGATGAAAAAGGCACGGCTGGAAACAGCTGTGCCTTTTCGTCATTCAGGATGGGTAGAAAAAGAAAGATGTCCAAGCGTGATTATTATGAGGTTCTCGGTGTACAGAAAAATGCCTCCGAGGCTGAAATAAAGAAGGCATATCGCCGTCTGGCAATGAAACATCATCCGGATCGTAATCCGGATAATAAAGGTGCTGAAGCCAACTTCAAGGAAGCCAAGGAAGCCTATGAAGTGCTGGCAGATGCACAGAAGCGCTCTGCTTATGATCAGTTTGGTCATGCCGGTGTCGATCCATCTATGGGTGGTGGTCCGGGGGCAGCTGGGGGGGCAGGCTTTGGTGATGCTTTCGGTGATATCTTCGGTGATATCTTTGGCGGTGGACGTCGCGCTCAGAGACAGAATCGTGGCAGTGACCTTAGATATAACATGGAGCTGAGTCTTGAAGATGCAGTAAACGGCACCGAGGTACAGATTCGTGTGCCGGTATTGTCGATCTGTGAAACCTGTAATGGCAGCGGCACCCGTAAGGGCAGTACTCCCCGGACATGCACTACCTGCGGTGGCCACGGTGAAGTGCGTATGCAGCAGGGTTTTTTCTCTGTGCAGCAGACCTGTCCGCAGTGTCGCGGTAAGGGGGAGATCATTACCGATCCCTGTCCAGATTGCCATGGTCAGGGCAGGGTCAACAAACGCAAAAAATTATCCGTTAAAATTCCAGCCGGTGTCGATGAGGGCGATCAGGTCAGGCTCGCCGGTGAAGGTGAAGCAGCACCACACGGCGGTGTGGCAGGTGATCTCTATGTTGCAGTACATCTGAAAAAACACCCTATCTTCCAGCGTGAAGATACCCACCTATTTTGTGAAACACCGGTAAGTTTCACACTATTATCATTGGGCGGTACTCTGGAAATCCCCACTCTAGATGGCCGTGCAAATTTGAAAATCCCTGCCGGCACGCAGACAGATAAAGTGTTTCGATTACATGGTAAAGGCGTGCGTAATGTCAGAGGCAGTCAGCGCGGCGATCTGTTCTGCAAGGTGATTGTTGAAACACCGGTAAATCTGAGTAGGGAACAGAAGGAATTGCTGGAGCAACTTGACGCCAGTATGCGCGTAGGTGGGAAGCGACATAGTCCAAAAGAGGGTTCGTGGACAGACAAAATCAAGTCATTTCTGGATGATATTGTTTCCTGAGAAACCTCTTAAACTTTCAACCAGTAAATACTACTGTTAACAGTAGTATTTACTGGCTCCGATAAAGCGCTATCAATATTGAAAGTTCTTCTTGATTCCCATAATTAATAAGCAGGATTATTAATGCTTGAAACACTAACAGCTTTTACCGGCAAAATATCAGGATTCTTATGGGGAAGCCCTATTACATTGCTTGTACTGTTGGGTACAGGGGTTTATCTGACCATCAGATTGCGCTTCGTTCAATTGACTGGGTTCAAACATTCTTTCCAGCTTATATCCGGCAAGTATGACAATCCTGATGACGAGGGTGAAGTTTCACATTTTCAGGCACTTGCTACTGCTCTTTCTGCAACCATTGGTACGGGTAATATTGCCGGTGTTGCAACGGCCATTTCACTGGGTGGTCCCGGCGCCCTGTTCTGGATGTGGATCACGGCATTTATCGGCATGGCAACCAAATTTACAGAATGCACATTGTCACTAAAATTCCGTGAAATAGATGAAAATGGGCATGTGGCTGGTGGCCCGATGTATACACTACTGAATGGATTAAAGATGAAAAAGACAGCAATGGCTTTTGCTTTTTTTGCGCTGATTGCTTCTTTTGGGATAGGTAACATGGTACAGGCCAACTCAGTTGTTGATGGGCTGGTTTACATTCTTCCGCAGGCTAAAGAATATGCCTGGGTGATTGGTCTGGTGATGGCCGTCCTGGTGGGGCTAGTAATCCTGGGTGGCGTCCGTCGTATCGCCAGAGTAGCAAGTGCAATCGTTCCATTTATGGCACTGATGTATATCATCGCCGCTTTGATAGTTCTGCTTAGCAATATCACCGAGATTCCTGCTGCATTCTCAACTATTATCAAGTATGCCCTGAATCCCTGGGCAGTTGGTGGCGCAGCAGTCGGGGAGGCGATACGTTGGGGCGTTGCGCGAGGCCTGTTTTCCAACGAAGCGGGTCTTGGTTCTGCCCCAATCGCACATGCCGCAGCAAAAACGAAGGAACCGGTAAGAGAGGGTCTGGTGGCGATGATGGGGCCGTTCATCGATACGCTTATAGTGTGTAGTATGACGGGGCTGGTTATTGTTGTTACCGGCAGTTACATAGATCGGCCTGCGGAACTGGTTGGTGCGGCCTTAACAGCTGCAGCTTTTGGCAGTGAGCTGGGTGGGGGCGGGGCGGTAGTAGTCGGCATTAGCTTAACCCTGTTTGCCTTTTCAACCATTATAGCCTGGTCATACTATGGCGACCGGTCTGCAAAATTTTTATTTGGTGAAAAAGCGGTGGTGCCGTACAGGATAATATATACCCTGGCAGTCATTATCGGTGCGGCAGTTCCGCTACAGCTGGTCTGGAATATTGCCGATATCACCAATCTGCTAATGGCGCTGCCTAATCTACTCAGCCTCGTCCTTCTTGCCTGGCTTGTGCGTAAATTACAGAAGAAGTATTTCGTAGCGTATCGTTCCGAAAGCTGATCTTAAGGGTGCCCTTATGTTTATAAATCTATATCGATGATTAATTTTGAACTGCTTAATACTGCTGAGATAGAGGCAAGTGTACGTGTAGCACTTGATGAAGATATTGGCAGTGGTGATCTGACAGCTAATCTTGTTAATGATGAGCAGGTAAGCGCAAAACTGATTTGCCGAGATCAGGCCATATTGAGCGGGCGTCCCTGGTTTGAAGCATGTTTTAACAGGCTTGACGAGTCTATCTCTATTGACTGGTTGTTTGGTGAAGGGGCACAGATGCACAGCAATGATGTCGTTTGCCGGATACGAGGATCAGCAAGGTCTATTCTGACGGCTGAGCGCACTGCGTTAAATTTTCTGCAGACACTATCCGGGGTGGCAACAACGACGAAAAAGTATGTTGATTCTGTCGCAGGAACTGGATGCAAAATTCTCGATACGCGGAAAACTGTGCCAGGTTTGCGCAAGGCGGAAAAATATGCGGTTAGTTGCGGTGGTGGCCACAATCACCGCATCGGTCTATATGATGCCGTAATAATAAAAGAGAATCATATTCATGCGGCTGGTTCTATTTACGAAGCATTAAAACTGGCAACTGAAGGCATCGATTCCAATGTAATGGTTGAAATTGAAGTAGAAAGCATGGAACAGCTGCATCTGGCAATAAAATATGGCGCCAGGAGAGTTTTACTCGACAATTTCTCTCTTTCTGCACTCCCGGAGGCAGTAAAAATAGCCGGAGACAAGATAGAAACGGAGGTTTCCGGTAACATCACGTTGGAAAATGTAAATAATATTGCCTGTTGTGGGGTTAATTTTGTATCGATCGGGGCGTTAACAAAAAATATTCAGGCCATCGATTTCTCGCTGCTGTTCATCAGTTAAAACAGAAGTTTATTTCTACTATCTAAACAAAAACCATAAATTTTAACAGGATTATTTCCAACAGGAATCACCCTGATCCAGGAAGAATTGCTTTCAAAGTTTCTTGACTATATTAGTAAATGATAATATTATGTTTCCACGATATAGCTTCGCTGTGAGGTTGCGGGTTAAGTCGGCATAATTCTTGTGCAGTCTTCACCCTTTATATCATATCAAATTAAACTATTTTAGGAGATTTACTGATGAAACTTGTACAGATTGTATCAATAGCTGCTCTGATGGGCATGTCTGCCGCTTCTTCTGCTTTCTGGGGTAACGGATATGACAATGGTTATGGCAATGGCAACGGAAATGGCAGTGGTTATGGCAACGGTTATGGCAACGGCAGTGGTTATGGTAGTGGTTATGGCGACACTCGTGGTTCTGGTCGTGGTTATGGTAACGGCAACATGGACAGTGACATGGACGGCAGCTTCAACATGAGCATCAGCGGCAAAGGCCGTGGACAGGGGCGTGGACAGGGCCGTGGATATGGTTCTGGCTATGGTTCTGGTTATGGCGACGGTTATGGTCGTGGTTACAATAACTACCGTGGCAACTACACTGGTAACAACGCTTATGGTTCAAGCCCTTATGGTTATGGTCCTCAGATGATGCAGGCTCCTGCTGCAACTGGCGCGGCTGTACCTGCTGCTCCTGCAAGGCCTGATTTTGCTGCTATGGACAAAGCCCGTATGAACGAAATGAAGGCTCGTCATGATGCTTTCGTTAAGCGTCAGGATGTAATGCGCGCTCAAGAGCAGAAGGCTTATGATGCGTTCATGAAGAATGCTGCTGCTGCAAATGCTGCATCTGCAAAAGCACCAGCTGCCAAGTAAGAACACTCAAGGTTCTTAACGCAGTAGGCCTGTGTGAGTACGCTCACACAGGCCTTTTTTTATAGACATTCACTGAGGGAATATCATGAAAGGCATCGTAGCGCGAAGCACATTGACCCGTTATTTATCCTTCAGCGAGAAGGATAGCAAACCGGATCGACTAACTATGACCGCAACCTTCATGATGTACGTGAACAGCTGAATATCGACCTGGCATCACGGAAACAGGAACTAAATGAAGCTTATCTTGGTCAAAAAGAAATACTAATCCGTTCGAAGGAATCCGCGCTTGAATCTCTACGTCAGGAATCAGGGGCAAATTCGGAGGCTTATCGTCATTTACATACCGAGCAGGACAAAAAAACTTTGCCAACGGCGTTGATGTGCTGTTCAGGCAATTACAGACAGGCGAACGCCTGATAATCCATACATTAACCGAAGATTTCTCTGGTTCGAAAAAGATTTTCGATGCCTGTAGGCCTGGTTGTATGGAGCAAGGGCTGGTAGCAGGACTGTTTAGCCAGTGCAGAGCATCGAGAGCGAAAGTCGATGAACGCAAATATATACGAGATGTGCTTAATAGTGTAAAGCCAATGATCTTAACGCAGGAAAAATACCCCAATTCTGAGATCATCGAAACCATCGCTTTTATGATGCAGGATTATGAACAGCACAAACCAGCCCGGTTAATTATTTTTTCCGATATGATTGAGCACTCCAGACTGGCAAAATTTGATCACCTGAAAGAAAAAAAATATACAACCACTACTGGATGAGCTAGACCGACTTGGCCTGATTAGACCAATGCAGGGCATTGAGGTAGAGGTGTTAGGTTTTGGTCGCAATCATTCAGCACAGCGACACGGTCTAAAAGCAAAACTGAAACGGAATATAGAGAAATTCTGGCAGGCGTATTTCAAGCGTGCTAAGGCGGAGAGATTTCATCTCGGCAGAAACCTGTATCTTTAAGGGCACCTCTATTAATTCTGGATATATCAGATCGCGACTCAAAAACCTGTCGCAGCAAAACAAGGGCCACACGGTTGCTCGGTGATGTATTTTAAGGGTGTTTAACAATCAAATTGGTCGGGGTGAGAGGATTCGAACCTCCGACCCCCTACTCCCGAAGGAGTGCCATCACAGCTTCTTCCTACTTCACTCCATATCATAGGGCACACTCAAGTAGTTATATTGTAAGGGGGAAGGATGATTTCCTCCGCTTTGTGCTATCATTTCATTTCAGGCAATTTCAAACAATATTCCACCTATAATTCCACCAGGTGGAAGGGAGCGCCCATGGCAGCACGCACACCTATTAAGACTGAACTACAACTATCAAAGCTCAGGGCTGGCAACAAGCCCTATGACGTGCCAGTAAGTATTGCACCCGGCATGGTGGTGCGCGTTTCACCCGCTGGCCGAAAAACCTACCGCTGGGATCGAGGTTACGGCCACAAGCCTCGTATAGTGGGCTATGGCAATTTTCCAAGTACAAGCCTGAGCGATGCCGCTAAGGAGCATGAAAAGACGCGACAGCGGCACACAGATGGGGTAGACCTACACATGGGGCTGGATTCACCTAAGACCGTTAAGGACTTGGCTGAGCTATTTTACCGTGACCGAATAGTCCCCCATCGCAAAAGACCGGATGATGTACGTGCGACACTGGATAACGACATTCTTCCAGCATTGGGCAGGATGCACCTTCGTTCAGTGACCACACTGGCTGTGAGAAGTATGGTGCATAAGGTCGTGGCGCGAGGGGCAACAGTACTCGCGGGAAAAGTTTTAGCCCATACCAAGCAGCTGTTCCGCTTCGGCATATCGGTGGGCGCGATGGACTATAATCCCGCGGAGAGTTTGGAGGCAATAAGCCTTGGCATTGAGGACAATCGTCGCGACCGAGTGCTGAACAGTAAGGAAATACAGCAATTTATTGTGGCGTTAGATAAGTATAAGCGGTTATCTATCCCTGTTAAAACTGCACTCAAGTTGCTGTTACTTACAGGTTTGAGAAGTGGCGAGTTACGTCAAACTAAGTGGAGCGATGTAGATTTGAATAATGGCACTTTGCTAGTGCCTGTAGTTAATCAAAAATTAAGCCCGAGAAGTGCCAAGGCGGCCAAACCATTTATTTGCACTCTCTCTGATCAAGCAATTGTTCTCATAAAAGAGCTGGTTCACCTTGATACTGTGTGGGTCTTCCCCGGCAATAATGAGAATGCACCGCTGACTGATAAAGTATTTGGCCGTGCAGTTAGACGACTCCTAACCTTGCAAGGAGAGGGCGGGGGTAAAGTGCTGCCTGTTGATGCTTTCAGCCCCCATGACCTAAGGAGAACAATGCGGTCAGGGCTAAGTAAGCTACGAATACCGCCCCATGTTGCCGAGCGGTGCCTGAATCACAGCTTGGGGCGAATTGTGGAGACATATGACCAGCATGATTATTTAGATGAACGGCGAGAGGCTGTACAGAAGTGGGCTGATCGAGTGGACGTGTATCTTTATCAGGGTGAAAAAGTTGCCGTGCTAAAAACTGCTTAAATCTGATAAGTCTTACTATTATGTACGCACAAGTAAGTTCATGATAAATATAATAAAAGTATTGACATTTTGAAGTAATTTGATATGCTTAGAACCTAGATGAAGTGGTCAACATATAAAGATCATTTCAAGCGGAAATTTATAATATACCCCATTCACTTTTCGGCCTAAACAGCCCAGAAGCAATTCACACCGCATCCAGTAAATCCAGTTTTGGAGAAATGCTATGTGTATGAAAAGTGAAGCCCCCCATATAGAAGAACGATTCTATACCAAACGAGACATGGCCCGTCGTTATGGCGTGTCTCCCCTAACGATTTGGCGCTGGGTGAAAGCGAAGAAGATTCCCCCGGGTGCCTACATCAACCAAAAGAGCGGCCGGGCACCAGAGAAGGTACGTCAGGCAGACGAGATGCTGCTCTCAGCTCAGCACGAGACCACCGACGCAACAAAATAAAACGCCCCAGTGATGGGGCGGGGTTTTGTGTATTCATCGTAGGCTAAGCGATGGCTGTTATTATACCATGTCTCAGTTACTGTGGCTTCTGAATAAGGAAGCAACATGACAAACACAACAATCGAACAGACTTCCAGTTTCATAGGCTGCTGCTGGGGGGTAGACTTCAATACCAAACTTGATGGCACTTATTGTATTACCTACCTCGAGCCATCAGTCGATGGCAAGGGTCGCCCCATGATGAAACATATCATGGTTAATACGGCGGCTGAGGCGGCTGAGAAAGCCCTCCTACTGAGCGCCGAGGGGAAGGATACTTACTTCGCCATGGCCAAGTATGAACAAGGCTGGCACCCGGACGCGCGTACAGGTAAGAACTGTTTTCGCACGCAAGAGAATGTCGACTCTGCACACGGCCTTTGGGCTGACATGGACTGCGGTGTCGAAAAAGCTGCAAAAGCGGAGGGCTACCCCACTAAGATCGATGCGCTGAAGGCGCTAGGCACGTTTCTTGAGGAGTACAGCATTTTCCCGCCTACGTATATCGTTGACTCCGGCAACGGGCTGCACGTGCACTGGGTGCTTGACGAGGCAGTAGATAAAGACCGCTGGGATAAGTTGACTAAGCACCTCAAGGCTAAGGCGCGTGCATCTGGACTGCTTATAGACAACAGTCGTACCACAGACATAGCTTCAGTACTAAGGGTGCCCGGCACGAACAACTACAAGGACAAATTAAACCCTCTACCCGTACATATTATGCGCACCGGGGAGGTATCCATTCTAGAGGCGCTGGAGACTGCATTGAGTGCTGGAGAGGCACCTCAGCTCATTCCCAGACAGCGTAAAAAGAGAACCACACTTGATGCGATACTGAGAGCTAGTGGGCTGGAAGAAACTCCCGAGAATATAGCACTCGTAAGGGAAATGCTGGCCGTGTTGTTAGCAGACTGTGATCACGACACATGGCTAAAAATCGTATTTGCCATTGCTTCTTTAGGCTGGGAGTGCAGCGAAGAGCTGGCCCGAGAATGGTCAAAGACTGCCCCCGATGCATACGAAAAGGAGGCGTTCGACAAACTTTGGGAATCCTACGAACCGGGTCGACCAGGCGGAATCACGGTAAGTACTCTGTTTCACTTAGCTACAGAAGGCGGATGGGTGAATCAACAAACTGAACTACGAATAGCCGACCCAACACAGTATATGACTGGATTCGGTGGTGACATTTCCAACGGTAAGTTGTTCGCGCATTACTACAGGGGCCGACTGGTATTCATACCAGAGTTGAATGAGTGGATTCAATTTGACGAATCTACTGGCTGGGTTTACCCGGCCCACGGTGAAGTTGAACGCGCTGCCAAAGAAACTGTACAGACGATGCGTAAACAAGCAGCAAAACTATACAAAGAAAACCATGAAAGCCCAGAGACAAAACGGCTGATGAAGCATGTCGAGGTTTCAAGCAAGATGCCTAAAATCCACGACATGATTAATGCTGCTAAGTCCGAACCGGGGATGGCATTAAGTCTCAATGAATTTGATGCTGACCTGTGGCTACTAGGTGTTGCAAATGGTGTTATAGATTTACGAACCAACAAGCTGTTACCTGTCACGCCTGATAGCCGTGTTACTAAACGTTGCAATGTCGAATATGACCGAAAAGCAGTATGTCAAAGGTTCCTCAAGTTTTTGTCTGAGATTATGCCAGACTCAGCGATGCGCGATTTTATCCAGCGTTGGGCGGGGTACTGCCTTACCGGGGAGGTGGGCGAGAAAAAATTTCTATTCATGTTCGGCTCTGGTGACAATGGCAAGACCGTGCTGATCGAACTGCTGGCATGGATAATGGGGGACTACAGCAAAAAGATCGCCACAGAGGTGCTCATGCATCACCAGCGTAGCCCTCAGGGACCCAGCCCCGATATCGTCGCACTGAAAGGGATACGCTTGGCTTACGCTAATGAAACGGAAGAAGGGCGAAGGTTAGCAGAAGCTCGTGTTAAGGACATGACGGGGGGTGATACTCTGACAGGGAGAGTGCCATACGCGAAAAAGGATATCACTTTTCAACCCACACATAAGCTGCATATTGTTGGTAACCACAAACCTGAAATTACCGACACATCGGGTGGTATGTGGGGGCGAGTTGGCTTGACACCATTTGACGTTGTTATCCCGCAAGAGAAGCGTGATCGAGAACTACTGAAGAAACTCAGGGCTGAGGGTCCGGGCATACTGAACTGGATGCTGCAAGGCTTACGCCTGTGGCGGATGAACAGTTTAAAGATTCCTAAACAGATGCAGGCAGCCGCCGCTGTATACCGCGATGAGCAGGACATTATCGGTGAATGGATCGCTGAAGACTGTAATATAGGGTCAGGGCTTACTGCCATGAAAAAACGCCTCTACGCAACCTACACACATTGGGCGCATAGAAATGGGCACCGTCCCCTAGCTCAAGTGAGGCTGACTAGGCGACTAAAGGAGCGGGGGTACTCGCTGCTGCCAGATAAACGGACAGTAAGTGGACTTGAACTAAAACCACATACATGGCCGAGCACATTATGACCGAGCACTGGGGTGAGGGTGCGCACTTTGCGCACTTTTCGACTAATTACAGAAACTCTCCTATCTGAGGCTGTTAGTAGAAAGTTTTTGTATATGGCTTCAAAGTGCGCAAAGTGCGCACCCTGGATCGTTCATGCCACCAGCCACCACAATACTTACTGAAAAAGTGCATAACAATATTCGGATCGGAGGTTATAAACATGACTTATCTCACCCAGCTGCAAAAAGCAGCACAGCAGCCTTCAGAATCTGGTGCAGGCTACACGCCTCTTACTGATCAGATACAAGCCTTAATAGCTCCGCTAAGTCCCATACAGCTGCACAGGCCATGGAGCATCGATGAACTGCTGCCCAGACTCCAGGGCCGCTATCAGACGCGCCCTGCGACACGAGAGGTGGCAAAGGCACTAATTCAACTCGGCTGGCAACAAAAAAGATGCTGGAAGAAATCGGGACTAAATAAAAGATTTTGGTATTCACCGGTCGGAGAAGACTCGTGAAGCTAAAGTACGATGCCACAGACTATACGCTCTGTGATACAAGCGAGGTGCTTACACAACGGTACCCTCATCTCTCCTATGAAGAACACTGCGATAGGCGACTGGTTGCCTTGCATGAAGCCTCACATCTCATCACGGCAATGGTTCTACGTACTGGCTGGGCGGGCTGCCGTGTATTCGTTCGTGCCCCCCGTGTACCTACAGGCATGCACAATATCCGTCGTGGCGTTACCGGTTTAGTACACTGTGGTGCTGACGGCTGGGAGGATGCCATAGTTTATTTTGCAGGGATCGCCTCGGCATTTATTACAGATGACCCGCTCAAGGTCGTTGCTGGGAGGAACGACGCCGCTAACGGAATGGAAGAAAGTACACGCCAGAGTGAATATGACAGGGCTCAACGTAACGCTAGGAATAATCAAAGTAGTCCTCCCCCTAGTACATATACGCCTAGTACTAAGGATTCTAAAAAACGCCAAAAGGCTGCTTCAAGAAGGGCTACTTTGTCAAAAAGCGGAGAGGATTTTAATAAAAGGTTTTCTTGCGAGGTAAAGTGTAAAGCAGACCCAAGCTGTGATGTATTAAAAGCTTGCTATGGTGGATAGACCAAGGCCACTAAAATAAAGGGTATCTTAAGCTTGTTGGAAGATTTTCATTTCTGTCCCCTTTTGCTGATTTGCCGGTTAAAAGCCTCGGCAGATAACTTACGTAATGTAATGAATGCGCCTGTAATAAAACCACAAGCAGTATTGTTGTCCTGTTTCTCTATTTTAGTATAGTACTGATAAAAACTGTCAAAAACATTTTGTCCTTGGCGGGTTATGTCTTGCTTCATTCCTAATAAGGCTTTTGCGACTTCATTGCGTTGCTGTTGTGGAAATGCTGGTTGAATTTCGAGCTCAACCACTTTTTCGTAACTTGGAATCTCCCTTTTTAGTGCATAGCCACAACGTGTGGACTTTAATACATGTAGCTGCTCAATGGCTCCAATATATCTTCCAGCAGCCTCAGCTAGATTAGATGGTTCAGTGGGGGTTGCAGGAAGAGGGTTTAATGCTCCGCCAGCTTGTGCAAAGGTACTCCCAGCAAATAGAAACATAGTGAGCACCAGGGTGAGCTTTAGATGGTGCATATGATGCGACCTCAACTTAGTAATACTGCAGGCGAAAAAGAAAAAAGCATATCAAATATTGGAAGCATTAAAAATTAGCCATCACAAATAGTACGCCCTGTACATCAGTGACACGAGCCAATTTTATGGGCACTCCCTCATTGCCCGAGTCTTACCAACATCAGCTGCTGTAGAGCAAGCATTCACACTGAACTTTCTTTCACATTCGGCCCGTTTTCTTTCATCGTCTATTTCAAGTTCTCCACAGTATTTAGTTGCAAGTGTATTCCTGTAGAATTGTTGATTTTTACGTGCGGTAAGCAGGCAGTCTAAAAACTTTCTCTTCTCCTCCTCTGCGCATGCCGAGTAGTTCGTATACTCCGGATATGGACTAGTGTGAAGCGCTTTATTAATACAGCAACTTACTTCAAACCGTGTGTTTTCGAATTCATCTAGAGAATCATTCCACGGCCACGCCGCCGCCTGTGAGGTGCTGAGTAACAAAGCAACAACTACAAAAAATAATTTTCTCAATGTGAATCTCCGTAAAGAGAACAAAGACGATTCACACATGCTACAGGAAACACGATAGTGCTACCAAATTCGGATCCATTAGCAAAATGGGAATTTCTCTACACGGCATACGTTACTACTATCACGCATGCATGGCGTTGGTCCCATACCCCCCTGTATTCTTTACCCTAGACAAACACATCAGGCTGACTCATAGAGCTGACTACTATCACCGGTAGATGGTGACCAGGTACTCACTGCCCTATGCTCAGCACATGCTCTTTTACAATTCGGATTTTCAAACTCGGCACAGGGACGCGCCGGTTATTTTTTCTAAGGAGAGAATAGCGCCCTGCAAGATGGCGGTAACCATCAAGCAGGACTTCCACTTACTATCTGAAAGGAGATAGCAAATGACAACTATCACACTATATGAACTCGGCGCGTACAACAACAGCCAGCTGATACCCCAGACCTTTAACCTTGACCTGATCGACAGCCAGCAGGACTGGCTGGAGGCGGTAGGTGAATGGTTACACGCACTGACCGAACAGACAGGCCAGCTCTGCGAAGAAAGTATTGTCTGTGATTATGATGGCCTCCCGGCAGGGTATGTCGGAGAGTTCGACATTAATCCTGAGTACTGGGCGTATAAGCAGGCCGTAGAGGCCAGCTATCTTGATGTAGAAGTTTTCGAGGCCGCTGCAGAGCTAGACATTGAACCGGATATGACAGAAGAGCTATATCAAGGTGAGCATGGCAGTGACGAAGATTTTGCCTATCAGCTAGCTGACGACTTTGGCCTGGTGCCAATGAATAATGATTGGCCTAGTAGTTATATTGACTGGAGCGCTGCAGCTCGTGACCTGATGATGGACTATGGCGAAAGCGGCGGGCACTATTTCAGGACAAGTTACTAAGCGGGGGTATTTTGCAGAGCGGTACCCCCGGCTTTGTGTCGGGAGGTGTTCGTTCTGGCGTTATGAGGCCCAGATCGTCTGCAGGTAAAAAATATTATGTTGCCTTATCTAAAGGCTGTGAAATGAAGTTTCTAAACAGAATTCCACCTGAAATTCCACCTATAGCGAAATAGTGTATACAGGTTTGGTAGATAACCTGTTGTTATAATTGGTCGGGGTGAGAGGATTCGAACCTCCGACCCCCTACTCCCGAAGCAGGTGCGCTACCAGGCTGCGCCACACCCCGACATATTCGATTTATAGAAGTTAATAAACTCGTTGAACTGAGAAATCTGCGAGTATCATCATGGCATCTTTATAAGCAGATTGAGGCAATGGCGAAAGGGCCTGTTTCGCCTTTTCTGCTTCAGCAGATGCGCGCTGCGAAGTGTACGCCAGAGAACCTGTTGATTCAATAATTGCGATGACCTCATCGATTTTTTCCAGCCCGCCGGAACGAATGGCTGCACTCAGTAAATCACGGTCTGATGAAGCGGCATACTGCATGGCATGAATTAACGGCAGGGTAGGTTTGCCTTCAGCAAGATCGTCGCCAACATTCTTACCCAGTGCCTCGGAGCTAGAACTGTAGTCCAACAGATCATCAACCAGTTGAAAGGCGACGCCGAGGTGCTGACCATAATTGGCCAGTGCCTGTTCAACTTCATCATTCTGATTAGCAATCACGCTTCCAACGCGGGCAGCGGCTTCAAACAGGATGGCTGTTTTGGCACGTATAACAGCATCGTAGCGTTGTTCGCTGATATCGGGGTCATTGATGTTCAGCAGCTGCATTACTTCGCCTTCAGCAATGTTATTGGTGGTATGCGAAAGGATATCCATGATGTGCATGTTGCTGACTTCTACCATCATTTCAAATGCGCGGGAATAGAGAAAGTCACCGACCAGCACACTGGCATCATTGCCCCAGATATCATTCGCTGTAGCCTTTCCTCTGCGCATGTCTGAGCTATCTACTACATCATCGTGGAGCAGAGTAGCGGTATGGATAAATTCAATCACGGCGGCCAGCAGGATGTGCTTGTCTTCCTGATAACCGCTTGCTAATGCGCTTAACAGTACAATCATCGGCCGTAGCCGTTTTCCACCACTATTAATGATGTAAGTACCCAGTTGATTAATCAAAACAACATCGGAGCTCAGGCGATGCAGAATCAGTTGATCAACAGCAGTGGACTCTGATTTTAGCAGGCTCTGAACTGCTTTAAAATCGTTGACTGACGCAGAATCTTGCGGGGTGCCGGGTTTTTTGTTGGCTATAGCGACCATGCTTTACAATTTTTTCTAAATTCCGATTATGTATTTATTTTTAAGGGCATGAATTTTTCGCCTAGGTGCTGATTATAAAGGTAGATGCAGCCAAGATAAATAAAACATCTGCTGAATTTGCCGTCAGAAAGTGAGAGATTCGCATAATTAGTGCTCTTGAAGCAGTTTTTCCATTGACTGGTGTTGCCCCAGGCGATAAAATCGCCGCCCTTTACCAGGGGGGGTAGTTTCACTTCTGGCATACGACAAACAGTGATACAGAATTCCATAAGTTTTTTTTGGGATTATTGGGGATATAGACAATGTACGCAGTAATTAAAACGGGTGGCAAGCAATACCGGGTAGCAGTAGGTGACGTACTACGCGTTGAGAGTCTTACAGCAGAGACTGGTTCCACCGTTGAACTCGATGATGTACTGATGGTTGCCGATGGTGCTAATATTCTAACAGGATCTGATGTGGCTGATGGTACTACCGTTTCTGCTTCAGTGCGTGGCCATGGTCGTGGTGATAAAATCCGCGTCTACAAATTTCACCGCAGGAAAAATTATCGTCGGACCCAGGGTCACAGACAGAATTTCACCGAGCTGGAAATTATAGCCATCGGTGGCAAAGGCGCATAACACAACGCGTAAGCAGTAAAAAACAGGAATAACACAATGGCACATAAAAAAGCAGGCGGTAGTTCACGTAACGGTCGCGATTCGGAGTCAAAACGACTGGGCGTTAAGCGTTATGCTGGTCAACAGATATTGTCTGGAAATATCCTCGTTCGGCAGCGCGGTACGAAATTCCACCCTGGCAAGAACGTTGGCAGAGGCAAGGATGACACACTTTTTGCAACATCAGATGGCGTCGTTCAGTTCTCTATAAAAGGTCCGCGTAGACGTAGAACGGTCAGTGTACTGGCTGGCTGAAGCATCGCCACAAGATTGATTCAGGGAAACCCTGCTTTGGCGACAAGGCGGGGTTTTTTCATTTTCAGGGTGGTTATTAATTCTGGAGATAACTGCCCTTAAGAGAAGCTAGAGAAGCTGTTATGAAGTTTGTTGATGAAGCAGAAATCAAGGTTTTCGCGGGTGATGGCGGCAATGGCTGCCAGAGTTTCAGGCGTGAGAAATATATACCCAGGGGTGGCCCGGATGGTGGTGACGGTGGTCGTGGTGGAGATGTCCACCTGGTCGGTTCTTCATCACTGAACACGCTGGTGGATTTCCGTTATACCCGCAGCTTCAGGGCAAAAAATGGCGAGAAAGGACGAGGGGCCAACTGCACCGGCGCCGGCGCTGATGATCTGCTGATTAAAGTACCTGTCGGGACGATGGTAACAGATGCTGGTACCGGCGAGATGATTGGTGATATCGTCTCTGATAGTTATGAGTTGCTGGTGGCGAAAGGCGGTCAGGGCGGACTTGGCAATACCCGTTTCAAGTCCAGCACCAATCGTGCACCAACAAAAACTATCCCTGGCAGGCCCGGTGATCAGCGCGGCCTGCTGCTGGAATTACGCCTGCTGGCCGATGTAGGGCTGCTCGGTCTGCCCAATGCAGGAAAATCCACCTTATTGAGAACGGTTTCTCGCGCCCACCCAAAAGTGGCAGATTATCCATTTACCACGATGTATCCCCAGCTGGGTGTGATTCGGATTGATGAAGGCAGCAGTTTTGTGATGGCAGATATACCGGGTCTGATAGAAGGCGCATCAGAAGGTGCAGGGCTCGGTATTCAGTTCCTGCGTCATTTGTCACGCACCAGTCTATTGCTGCATATGGTTGATATCATGCCGCCAGAAGGGCAGGATAAGGTCATTGCCAATGCGCGTGCCCTGATAAATGAACTACAGCAGTTTGATGCAGCGCTGATCAATCGTCCGCGCTGGCTGGTATTGAATAAAACTGATTTGTTGCCGGAGGATGAATTACAAAAAATTCGCCACAAGATTGTTGATGAACTGGACTGGCAGGGCGAATTATTCATGATTTCTGCCGCTACCGGTAGAGGATGCCCAGAACTGGTGCAGGCCATCATGAAATGGCTGCTACGGCAGCAGGAAGATCCAGGGCGCCTCTGATTAATGAGGTACTCTTTACAGTAAGGCAGGGAAATTCATAACACAAACGCAATATGACAAAGCAAAATAAAAATAACGGCAACAAGCCTTGCTGGGTAATCAAGATTGGCAGCGCCCTGCTGACATCAGACGGTAGAGGTCTTGATGAGCAGGCAATAGCCGACTGGGTGAAGCAAATGGCCCAGTTGCAGAACCAGGGCATCCGTATCGTACTGGTGTCTTCCGGTGCGGTTGCCGCAGGCATGCAGCGTCTTGGCTGGACGAAACGTCCACATGCCCTGTACCAGCAACAGGTTGCAGCAGCCATAGGCCAGATGGGTTTGATCCAGCTCTATGAATCGGCATTTCAACAGTATGGTCTGCATACCGCACAAATTTTGCTGACCCATGAAGACCTGTCAAATAGAAAGCGCTATCTCAATGCGCGGGGGACCCTGCGCGAAGTTCTTAAACTGAATGTTATTCCCGTTATCAACGAAAACGATACGGTAGCGACCGATGAGATTCGTTTCGGCGACAATGACAGCCTGGCAGCGATGGTCGCCAACCTCGTCGAGGCTGATCGTCTGGTCATACTGACTGACCAGGACGGTCTGTTTGATCGTGATCCGAGGAAGTTCTCTGACGCCACATTAATTCAGCAAGCAAAAGCGGATTCTAATGAGCTTGAAGGCTATGCCGGTGATAGCGGCAGCCTGGGGCGTGGTGGCATGCTTACCAAGGTTCGCGCCGCCGGGCGGGCAGCCAGATCCGGTGCCAGTACCTATATTGTCAATGGGCACACAGAGAATATCCTGCTGCGACTGCATAAAGGTGAAACACATGGCACACTTTTAGTGCCGGCCGCAAGACGGATTGCAGCGCGAAAACAGTGGCTGGCGATACATATGCAGCCCTGCGGTGATCTGCTGTTGGACAGCGGTGCAGTAAAAGTATTGCGTGAATCAGGACGCAGTTTATTACCCGTTGGAGTTACCGCCGTAAATGGCAACTTTGCCCGCGGCGATATGGTGCGCTGCCTCGATCAGGATGGCAGGGAAGTCGCCCGTGGCCTGGTGAATTATTCTTCGCTGGAAGCGGAGAAAATTATTGGATATGCCAGTGACCGGATTGAATCGATTCTAGGTTATGTCGATGAAGCGGAGTTGATACACCGGGACAATATGGTGGTGTTCTGATGTTGAGCCGGCACTCGGCTTTGGGACTCGCCTCTTAATCTGAGTATTTCGACTTTGTGTCTATTGGGGGGCAGGCTCATAGTCCAATCGAGTCTGAGCCCGAAGATCCTTCATCAGCCCGACTTTTTTCTTACATCTATAATTTTATGTGACAATGTCACTTAAAAGTCTGCCAGCTTCCGGTAAATTCCAGCGAGCAATAAAAATGGCCGTACCTTTTGTGGAGGATGTATCGATTCCACATACATAAAAACATATACAAAATATTGGCAGGAGAAGCCTGATGAAATCGTTTTTTTCGAGAATCTTATTTACCCTGATAACTATGATGTTCCTTTCGCAGCCCACATTGGCGGATGACGATGATCTGGCAGTCAATGAAGTTGAGGGAAGCCTTTCTGTAATGGTGCTTGGTTCTGGTGGACCAATAGCAACCGCAGAAGGACGTGCAAGTGCGGGTTATCTAATCTTTACCGATGGCAAACCACGAATTCTGATGGATGTCGGTGGGGGGACTTTTCAGCGTTTAGCTAAGAGTGGTACGAACATTAAGGACTTAGACATTATCCTGCTAAGCCATTTACATGCTGATCATACAGGTGATTTAACATCTGTGGTGAAGACCATGTACTTCCATAACAACCTGGCGCGAGCTCAGGCTGCAAAGCAGGGCATAATACTTCCTGGCCGCACTGCACCAATCAATATCTATGGCCCTGCATCATCAGCGATACCAAGAGGTGCAGGTTCAAAAGGTGTCTATTATCCTAAACCTGATGGAAGTGATGGCCCATTAGTATATCCTGCAACCACAGACTATGTTCATGATCACTATTCAATTCCAAAAGGTGGTGTAGAACGTTACCTAAAGGCTTTTGTCGCAGCGATCAGTGATGATGATGGCCCTCTGGGGCCTGGTGGGAGTGTAAGTAACTTCGCCTATACGGCAAATGATTTGTCGTCGCGAGTACCAGGTGCTGAGATAGAAACTGTTCTTGACGAAGACGGTTTAGTTATCAAGGCGATAGCTGTTGATCATGGCCCTGTACCAGCTGTTGCCTTCAGGGTGGAATACAAGGGGCACAGTATTGTTTATTCCGGTGATACTGGTACAAAAGGTATGGGACCAAATCATTTAGGCCGGGGTAATATGGCTAAAATCTCGCAGAATGCAGATATCCTGATCTATGACACAGCAGTGATGGAGAGGGGAGATGCACCAGCAAACCCTCTCTTTCACATCTTACACACACAACCATCGCTGATTGCAGGTGTTGCGATAGAGGCGAATGTAAAGAAACTGGTCTTATCTCATTTGACACCAGTTACCAGTCCACGGCTGGATGCTGTGAAAGCTATCATCGAGGGGGCTGGTTTCAAAGGTAAAATAATAAGCGCAAAAGACCTTAAAGTTTATAATCTGGATGATGACGACTAAACTCGCCGGATTATATGATGGAGATGCCCAGGTAGGACATACAGAGGAAGACGTGCCAATAGCACGTCTATGTGTATAATGTGCAGTAATTCAATTAATTGGTTTGACTATACCGTCATAGTTTTCAGGTACAATCCAATCGAGTCTGACTCCACAGGTATACAGGTTTAAGGACAAATGAAAATAGAGAAGGAGTTGTTAGTACTTGCTCGAGAGCACCATGTATCACTAGTTTTAGCGAATCGAGTAATAAATACAGTAAAGTCAAAAAATCAATCCGAGATTAACTCTTTATGTCTAAATATCAACAAATATTTTGCGAAATATTTTAAAGATCATTTTGAGACTGAAGAAACATTGATTCTTTATCCGCTGATGAATACTGATAAAAATAGTAAAGATATTTGTAAGCGTTTAATTAAAGAACATGATGATTTAATTTATCTATCATCTTCTTTGGCAGATAAACCTGAATTATTATTAGAGTTCGGCCAATTGTTGAAGCTGCATACCAGAGCTGAGGATAGAGAAATATTCCCAAACATAAATGCATTATCAAAAAAACAATTGCAAGCTATAGCCGAATCAAGTGAAAAACATGAGCGTATTGAAGAGTTCTTTTGATGAATAAATCCATTTGTGAAACCAGAAGAGCTCAGATGGCCATATCTAGAACAGGGGGTCAGGTGTATTTTGCAACGTAAAATACACTTGCTGCCTTTTTCATTCCTGGTTTACCTCATACCACACAGAAACCATCGTAGTATTTCCGATTCCTGTCAAATTAAATAGTGATGTTGAACAAGCTGAACTATCAGGGATTTTAGTTGTCGATTATCAAGTAAGGAGATGTCAAGGGACTTCTGATTACAAAAATGAAAGGGAGCAGTATATGAGAAATCGAAGGTGATATATGAGTAATGAATTTGATAAGAATTATATTTTCGATTTTTCTACAACATTTATTCTACAACCAAGAGGAATAGTATGATGAAAATAATATTGCCATTAACAATATTGCTAATATCTTTTTCTGCCCACGCCGCTGATAAAAGTATGATGAAAGCACCATTTGGAAATCCTGAGGATGTAACTTATGCCAGTACACTTTGGAATAAAATGAATGAAAGTGGTTTAAACAGGATGCCAGCAACACTTTATGTTGGTGGACCACCGCATGGGAAAGTAAGAGAAGTATTAGAGGGAAAAATAAATGGTAAACGAGTAATAGTGAAACGAAATTATGGCGGTAAGGGCGTTAGCGTTAAAACTGTTACGGACAATCGTTCTAAATATTTAAAAGCCATAACTATTATGGCAAAACGAGAAGCAGGTTATGATTCAGATAACAATGACTGGTTCTGGGCTAAATATAAACCTAATGGTGAACTGTTTACCAATCCCAAAGGTATGTTGTTAGCTGGGCGAGTAGCAAAGGGTATGAAGGTGGGTTGTATAGCATGTCATAAGTCGGCGTCTGGAAATGACCTGGTATTCATTCATAATAAAGAAGCCAATGCTGAGGTGACAATAGTAAAATAGATGAGAAGAACTATCTATTGACAGTAATAAAATGACCAACACTCACATCTAGCGGGTATCAAAAAAAGATGATCCTCGTTTCTCAACTTTTTGTTACCGCTGATGTGGTGTGTCAGGCCTGATATAGATAGATACATTTTTTTACATTATAAAAATGCTTGACCCCGTTGCCATTACTACTCGAGATGATATTTGCGCTTCTTACCATCAACTGAGTGGACAATGGCCTGTGTTGTAATCAGCTTGTCGCCTGCTGGAACCACCAAAAAATCAAGATCGTACTTGCGTCCCTTCGAATCCACGAAGTCGGCGCAACTCACAAAAAAGTCACCTTTTTTCACAATTCCGGGATGCAGTTTTTTGAGTGTGACCTTGAGAAGTACGTCTTCCACCGGATCATACAGGCGGAGTGTGCCGTCTATTGTTTGGCTCTTGATGAACGTATCCATGGTGGCCTGAATATCCGTGCGCAGATCCCCTTTGATGGAAGGATCATCCGCCGCGTATGCCACAGGGCCCGTTAGCAGGAGCAGTGCCAGCAGTCCCAGTGTAATAATCTTTATCTTTTGCTCGATTTTCTTTTTCATAATCTTTTCTCCACTTAATGACTTAAGGGCACCTCTATTAATTATAGATAGATCAGATTGCATGCAAAATCGTTCATATCAAGGCAAGGATCGCACGTAATAGCTAGCTATTGCGAAGATTCTTAACGCAGATATGGGCGATTTTGGATGTGAGATGAATATTCATAATTAATAGAGGTGCCCTTAAATATAGGTTGGAGCAGAACCTGGTCGCAGTCTGCCCTATAGTTAAAGACGAATAAGGGAGCGGTTTGATTGCAGAACGATAAGAAAATCAAGAGATCGGTAGCCGGTACCGGCAAGATGAATGCAATCAGCGGATAACACGTCCATGTGTACAATGCGCAATAGTTCAAATAACTGGTTTGACTATACCATCATAGTTTTCAGGTTCAATCGACCCCGTAGGTTCCCACCGTAGGTTCCCCAAAAATAATATGATACTCTGATCTCTGGCCATTTTTTTGACAGATCTGGTAACCAATGAAGAAAGAAAATAAAGTTACTGTCTACGCAGATCTAAACTGCCCTTATTGCTACGCACTAAATGAGCGTCTAGTACATCTGAATGCTGTTCAAGCGGTTATTTGGAGGCCGATCGAGCATGCGCCAGATCTTCACGCACATACCTTTACGAAAAAAGACCGGCAAGAATTAGTTTCGGAGGTCGATGATGTTAAAGCAAAAGCGGTAGATGTTGCACTTGGTCTACCTAACTCGCGGCTAAATAGTAGGAAAGCCAACGAGTTGCTTGCCACTATCATTCGTGCTCACCCAGACAAAGCAGTAAATTTTCGTACGGCGGCTTACCGTGCACTTTGGCAACGAGGCGAGGACTTCTCAAATCCTGAAATTCTGGAACAGTTGCTTGCTTCATGTGGGCTTCCTAATCTGCAGGTCATTTCATCGGCGAAAGATGATCTTTCCGAGTGGCAATGTGCTTGGGAGCTTGGTCAATTTGCTAGAAAAATCCCAAGCCTTGAATCAAATATTGGTTTTAAAATTCTTGGACTCCCTCCCATCGAGCAGCTTAAAACATTTTTACTTGATGGGAAAACACACATCACTAGATTTAAAGATGCAGCTTGCGCCGCATCAGCCCGGTATTTAATTGCGGTAATTTCAGATAAACAGAGTGATTGGCAGAAACCTAAATTATTGGAAGCCATATCTTGTTGCAATTTTTACACATCTGTAAATGAGTTTTTAAATAGCTTGTCGGAAAGTAGTAATGTGGACTTGATTGTACTGAATAGTCTAAAGCAGGATCCATTAGCTACTATTAGGCAATTAAAAAACTTAACTATGACGCAATATATACCTGTTGTATTGTTGCTTAATGAGGTGAGTGAGAAAATACAAATAGATGCATATCGTGCGGGGGTTGCCGAGGTCGCTTCTTCCTCCGATAATGAGGAGATATTGGGTCACCGCATTGTCAGGCAGCTCCATTTCAAAAGATATACCGATAAACTTTATGAGCTAGCACACATTGACGTCCTGACCGGGTTGCCCAACCGGAGGGAGTTTGATGGGAGTATCAATAGAGAGTGGAAGCGGAGAATGCGAGAGAAGGGTACCCTGAGTATTCTGATGATTGATGTGGATGGATTCAAGGCCTACAACGATACTTATGGTCACAGCAAGGGCGATGAGGTGTTGCGTCGTTTAGCTGAAGTAATAAATTCTTGCGTTAATCGCCCGACGGATTTATCTGCGCGTTATGGTGGAGATGAATTTGTATTGATATTACCAGGAACTGATACTGAGGGTGCAAAATTGGTTGCTGAGTTCATACGTACACAGATTGCGGTCCACAATATCAAAAATATTTCATCACCCGTCCGCCCATATGTTACTGTAAGCATTGGGTTGGCAGAAGCAAATAAAACAACGAAAATGTCAATGGAAGAGTTTATTGCAGTTGCCGATATGGCTCTTTATAAAGCTAAAGAGAACGGTCGTGATCAAATCATTGTTGCTGATTAAACACCCATAGGGTCAGTCTATTGAAAGAGTATCATAGTCCATTTTTATATCCATCACTTCACTTCTTACACTCTTCGGGCCAATACAGTTAACCTGAATAATCTCGTACAGCCTTTTTATTGTCAGATCAATGAAGTCTGACCCACTGTTTTACCGTTTTACCCCACTGTTTTTGAAATTAGAAAAATTCAGGAGGCACTTACAATGAAAGTATTAATTCTATCGGATATTCATGCAAACTATCCGGCTTTAAAATCCGTGCTGGATAAAGATGGAGATTATGATCTATTGTTGTTCCTCGGTGATGTGGTTGATTATGGTCCAAATCCTGAGGAATGCCTGGATTTTATAAAAAATAATGCTGATTATTGTGTGCGGGGTAATCACGATCATGCAATGGGCTACAATACGGATTGCCATAGTATGGGTTCTTTTAGGGAATTCTCTATCGAAACAAGAAGATGGCATCGTACCTTGTTATCGGATGACGACATCAGCTTTCTTAGAAATATGCCTTTAACTAATACGTTATACATCGAAGGAGAATCCTGTTTTATGGCACACGCATCTCCACAGGGCGATATGGCTAAATATTTAACGGTTGAAGAAATGACAAAAGAACTGAAAAATATACTCACCAAATATGTCCTGGTTGGGCATACTCATATTCAGTATCAAAAAAAGCTTGCCGATTCTTTAATTATCAACCCCGGTAGCGTTGGATTGGCCCGCGACAGTAGTAAAGCCTGTTATGCAGTTTATGAGAACAACATCTTCACTTTGAAAAAAGTCGATTATGATACAGATAAAACAATCTCGGATTTGATGGAAAGTCCTGTATCTCAAAGTTGTAAAGATGGTTTAAGAAAAATATTATTGCACACATAAAATCTCGATTAACGAGACTTCGTAAAAAGGATGATAGGAGCCATGTATTGAAATATCATATTTAGGAATCCTCAAGTGATAAACCGACACCTGTCCCCCGTTCCTTGTGAACTCGCCCATATAAAGGGCGAAACCCTTAGCTGTGAGCCAGCACAATAATAAAAAAAGCAAAACCCACCCAGAAAGGGTAACCTCAGCTGTGCGTGAGCACAAAAAAGCCGACCAACAGGTCGACTCTCAAAAAATCCTTGATATTTCGATCAAACCCTCAAACCATTGCCTTAATCCGAGCATTCATATGACTCTTCAAACGCGCCGCCTTGTTCTTATGCTGTAATCCACGCCTGGCATTGCGATCAATAATTGAAACTGCAGAATAGTAAGCGGATACGGCCTTATCCTTATCATTGTTTTCTATTGCTATGTATACTGTCTTGATATAGGTACGCATCATGCTGCGCATACTGTGGTTTTGAGTACGGCGTACCGTATTTTGACGGGCACGTTTACGTGCCTGAGGTGAATTTGCCAATGTCTAATCCTCTTGGAACAGGGCTGAGTCTGAGAAAACCGCACAATATCCTTGTTTCTGGGTGATTTGTCAAGTTTAAAGCTGATTCTAGCCGCTGACAAATGCTTCTCGATGACACTATTATTTCCTTCTTTTGCTGCACCCAGGTTACTGAACAATAGTAATTGATGTTCTCGCCCGATTCTTTCCTTTCTTTGCATACTGACATCAGGTAGCGTTACGCCATCATGCAAACAGACACGAACTAAAATGACCGGCGGACTAGTAAAATCCACGTTGAATACGGGTTCGATGACCCTGATATCACGCATATCAGGGTTGATACGTGATGTTGTACTGGCAACCTCATTCGGTGCAGGCCTGGCAGCTGATGCCTTTTATGTGGCCTTCCGCATACCCAATTTCTTTCGCAGAATTTTTGCTGAGGGGGCCTTTTCTCAGGCTTTTGTGCCGGTATTAAGTGAATACCGGAATCGAAGTGATGAGGCGGCGATTCGCGTCTTCATCAGTCATATGTCTGCATCGCTGGGCCTGATTCTTTTGTTAGTTGTTGTGGGAGGGGTGTTGGCATCCTCGGCGATTGTGACCGTGCTTGCGCCGGGTTTTCTGGATGAACCCGAGAAGTTTGCAACCACGGTGAGCATGTTGCGGATAACCTTCCCCTATCTACTTTTTATCTCGCTGGTCGCCATGTCAGGCGGCATCATGAATGCCTGTCACCATTTTACAACACCTGCATTTACACCTGTGTTATTGAACCTGAGCATGATTGCAGCTGCGCTGCTGTTAGCACCTCTAATGGATGGTTCAGCGATTGCTCTGGCGTGGGGCGTGTTGCTTGCAGGTTTTGTGCAGTTATTCTTTCAGTTCCCGAAATTGCGTCAGATGAACTTACTGGTATTCCCTCGTTTCAACTGGCAGGATGAAGGGGTACGCAAGGTCGGTAAATTGATGCTTCCAGCCATCATTGGCAGTTCTGCGGCACAGATTAATTTGCTTATAAATACCATTCTGGCATCCTTTCTGGTCACTGGCAGCGTTACCTGGTTGTACTATTCAGACCGCTTGATGGAATTTCCGTTAGGGATTTTTGGTATTGCCCTGGCCACGGTTATCCTGCCAGCTTTGTCTGATACACATCACGCCAGAAGCAAAGAAGAATTTTCGGCATTACTGGACTGGGCATTGCGCTGGGCTTTGCTAATCGGCCTGCCGGCCTCCGTTGCACTGGTGTTGTTATCTGAGGCACTGCTTGCGACTTTATTTCAGTACCGGGCATTCACCGCCTGGGATGTCGGCATGGCGAGCAAAAGCCTGATTGCTTTTTCTCTGGGACTGCCTGGCCTGATTCTGATTAAGGTGCTTGCCCCAGGTTTTTTTGCCCGCCAGGATACCCGCACACCGGCCAGGATCGCGGTGATTTCGGTCATCGTGAACATTATTTTTAGTCTGCTACTGATAAAGCCGTTGGCCCACATGGGCCTGGCACTGGCATTGACAGTTTCAGCCTACGTCAATTCCGGGTTACTGTACTTTACATTGCGCAGGCATGGTGTCTTACATCTGCAGCCTGGATGGACGTTTTTCCTGATTAAGGTATTTATCGCAAGCATAGGCATGGGGGTGGTCCTGTATTATGGGGCAGGAGATCTTCAGATATGGATAAATGCTGGTCTACTTGAACGTATCAGTAGATTGACTATTCTTATTGTGACGGGAGCAGTTGTTTATTTTTCACTGGTGTTTGCTTTTAAGATACCGATAAAAGAGATGTTAAAGTCAGGCTAATGTACGAACTGGACAGACGCTTTGTGGCACAAATTTTTCCACTGGATGAGCAGAGGGTGTTTACTCTTTCTGAAGCGAGGGCACTGATGCCCCTGATAGTAAAAATAACTACAGCGGCGCATAAAAAGCTGGAGCCATTAAGATCACAATTGCAAACAAGTATCACTGTAAATAATGGTTCAGCCGATACTGTTGAATTAGCCTATCGTAAAGTTGTACAGGACTGGATAGATAAACTGCAACGTCTGGGTGTCACAGCCAGCAATCTCTGGGTGGTACATTTTGATACCGGTGATGGACATTTGTGCTGGCGCTTCCCGGAATTACGTCTGGCAAATTTTCATCTGTATGAGGATTGCGAGAAGGGACGACGTTCGGTGAAAGAGTATGTGGAATTGTTTCAGCCGGATTGGGGTTGAAAGAAGTTCCAAGTTCCAAGTTCCAAGTTCCAAGTCAAACACTAAAAGCTTTTCACCACAGAGGACACAGAGAGCACAGAGGAAAGAAAAAAGATTTTAGGTTACAACAAAAAACCTCTGTGTCCTCCGTGTCCTCTGTGGTTAACTGGTTTTGACTTTAGCTTGGAACTTGGAACTTGGAACTTTAGACTTGGAACTTCAGTCCCGATACAAATCCCGGCTGTAATGATGATCAAGTGGATTCGCCCTGTATCCCTTGATATCAGGTTTCACCAGATGTCGTGAGACATAGTGATAAATGGGAATGATGACCTGCTCGTCGAGCAGTTGTTGCTCTGCCTGCCGAATCAATTCCTCTCTCTGAGTGATAACCATCGTTGATTCGATCTGTTTTATTAAATCGTCATACACTGGATTGGCGTAGCCGGAATCATTCTTGGCATTGTTGCTGGTGAACAGGGTCAGGAAGCTGCTGGCGTCGTTGTAGTCGGCTATCCATGAAGCACGGTAGAGCTGTGTTTCTGTTTTGCTCTTTCTTCTATTGAGAAATGTTTTCCATTCTTCATTGATCAGTTCTACTTTTATGCCGAGGTTTTTCTTCCACATGGTAGCGATGGCGATGGCAATGCGTTTGTTCTGATCGCTGGAGTTGTAGTGTAGAGTGGTGTGAAGGGGGGTGTTGCGGCTGTAGCCGGCCCTGTTGTAGAGCTGTTTGGCCAGTTTCAGGTTTTGACCCAAGCTGCTAGCAGATTGTTCGGATCCGGACATAATTCCGGGTGGTAGCCATCGGTCTGCTGGATGCTCACCATTTCCCAGGATCTTATCTGTAATCATTGTCCTGTCTATGGCCAGTGACAGAGCCCGACGTAAGTCGGTATTTCCTTTGAATGGCTTGCGAGTCAGGTTGAAGCCGTAATAGTAGGTACCGAGGTAAGGGCTGATGAAGGCTTCACCAGGCAGGTTTTTTTTGATCCAGCCGAGCTTGTTTGGTGGAATGGTATCGGTCCAGTCTAATTCACCGGCGCGGTAGCGGCTGAATTCGCTGTTGCTGGTTTCAATTGGATAATAGACCACCTTTTTAAAAAAGAGTTTTTTCTGATTGTAGTAATGAGTGTTCCGGTTAAGCACCAGCTTTTCGTATGGAACCCATTGCTGTAGGATCCAGGCACCATTTGAAATTATGTTTCCGGCACTGAAGGCCTTGTCTTTGTACTTTATCAGGGAAGTTGCGTAGACAGGGAAGGCAATCGGGTGGCTTAATATTTGAAGAATCCAGGGGGCAGGGTGCTCAAGTTTTATGATCAGATTGTGGGCATCCGGCATTTCAACGCCCAGCCTGTCTGCTGGTAGTTTGCCGTCCATGATTGCTCGTGCATTCTTTATGGGCAGAAGCAGGCTTGCCATCGGAGCCGCCGTATCCGGGTCGAGGGCGCGTCGTAGTGAAAAGACGAAATCAGCAGCGCTTAAAGCATCACCATTTGACCAGGTAACACATGTACGTAAATTGAATGTGTAGGTTAAACCATCCTCACTGACCGACCATTTTTCTGCCATACCGGGGATAATATTTCCCTCAGCATCTTCGGTCACCAGTCCCTCAAACAGATCACGTAGAATATTGCCGCTGGAGACATCTTCTGATTGATGCGGGTCGAGTGTAACGGGTTCGGTGCTGTTGCCTCGATGGAGTATCTCAGCCGGGTTTGTATTGCCGGCTATTAAGGGTGTGCTGACAAAAACTAGTAACAATACTGTAAAGCATAGAAATGAATGTAGGTGCGAATTCATTCGCACAAAAAGGTCTGATGGATGTCTGATGTGCATTGTCAAGATTTATGTGCGAATGAATTCGCACCTACAGGGTGAGATGTTTAAGTTTGCTGAATCTAGTTGACAGTTCATTTTCTTGTCTGTTCGGTAACACAGGCGAGATAATCTTTTTCCAGATCAGCGGATTCATGCCGCTGAGCTTTCCATATCGCTTCAGCCAGACATTCCAGCAGGACATGCAGTGCATCATGTTTCTCATGTTTTTGCTGCAGGGTCTGGAAGTGCTGGCGGATACCTGGTGGATTATCGATCGATAGTTGTTCATTAATTGTTACGTGCAGACTCATATGCAGGAACGGGTTTCCCTGGCCCTGCTCGGGCGGGAAATCAAAATCCAGGTATTTATTCCGGTTTTCAAGTATGGAGTGATATTCGGGATGCAGCAGGATAACGTCAATCAATAATGACTCAACACCCTGTAGAGCCTGGGATTGTTTGTACTTCTGCCAGGTATTAAAAAATACCTGCCGCATTCCGCCGCGGTCTTTTCCGTAGAGACTCAATGTATATCTACTTTTTTCGGTTGATTTTGAACAGCCCCAGGCTTGTCGAATACTGATAGATATAGTTTCCGTTTTTTAGCGGCCCGATTTCACCGTTGCCATAGAAGCCGATAAACGGCATGCCGGGGTTCGTTTCCCTGAGTATTTCTATATCTCTGTCGCAGCCGCCGTAGAATGAGGGGCCACGTCCCAGACAGGGGAACATAAAGCCAAAATCTGCTTTGCCATGAAGTTTCTTTGTTGCGGTATCGATAGCCTGTTTCATACCAAGTTCGGCAGCATAGGTATCGCGGATGGCCAGGAACAGGTGTTCACCAGGCTGAAGCTCAGAGGTCAGGGTAATTGAAAGGCTTTCGGGGTTGGTGGAGATGATGTGGTCGAGGTGAAAGCGGCCTTCGTTTATGGCATTGTCAGTTTGGCCAAATGTGACGCCGCACAACAGCAGGTGTAGTGGGAGCTCACTTTTTTTCATCGATGCTGGCAAGGCGTTTAGCAATACATCCAGCGCCGGTGAGTCTTCAATGCTGACTACATCCAGACCCTCGGCAGCAGCAATGATGTGCGGTTTAGTCAGTGTTTTAAAACTTTGAGCGATAGCAAAACCTGCGTCGACATTGTTGATGGCCAGCTCTACACAGTTATCTGTTTTTATCCGGGCACCCTGCCAGTGTTTGTAATCTCCCTGTCCCAGTGGGTCAGATGCAATGGCACCAATATGCGGTGTCTCATCATGCAGCCAGTTCGGGTCGAAGCCCTGCGGTGTGCCAAAGGACAGAAAGGCTTTTGCTGTATCAGAGCTGCGTGGAGAGATCACTGTGTCTTTGCCAAAAACCATGGCGGCGATGCCCGGGCTGTCCAGTATCCAGTCATGATCCGTCAATATGCCATAACCGATGCAACCGGAAACCTGTAGACAGTGGGCTGTACGTGCGGCCAGGCGAACGGCAGCTTCAGCCTCATCTGAATATTCCGGTGTCATAAACAACAGTATGCTCTCAGCCTGTGTGATATCGGCCTTTTCTAAAGCGATTCTAACGGCTCTGGCAGCATGCTCAATGATGGGATGCGTACCATAACTAAGGCCGGTTGCTATGGCTGTGCTCATGTTTCTGTTTTTGCTCTGTATTCACATAGATCATGAATTATACAACTGCCGCAGCGAGGTTTACGTGCGATGCAGGTATATCGTCCGTGCAGGATCAACCAGTGATGGGCATCCTGTTTATATTGGTCAGGCACCAGTCGCAGCAGTCTGTCCTCGACTTCACGTACAGTTTTTCCTTTTGCAATCCCGGTGCGGTTGGCGATGCGAAATATGTGCGTATCAACTGCAATGGTAGGTTCGCCAAAGGCTGTATTTAGTACTACATTGGCCGTTTTTCGACCTACACCGGGCAATGCCTCGAGTTCTGCTCTTGTTGCTGGTACCTTTCCCTCGTGCTCATTGATAAGAATAGCACAGGTTTTGATGATATTTTCTGCCTTGGTGTTGAATAAGCCTATTGTCCGTATATATTTTTTCAGACCATCAATGCCCATATCAAGTATGGCCTGTGCTGTATTTGCGACAGGATAGAGCTTTGTAGTGACCTTGTTGACACTGATATCGGTGGCCTGGGCAGAGAGGATGACGGAGATCAACAGCTCAAAAGGGGAGCGGTGCCTGAGTTCGGTTTGCGGCCTGGGATTGTCATTTTTCAACAGCTCAAAGATCTGTATGCGTTTGTCTCGGTTCATGGTGTTTCAGGATTTTCAGTAATTGCATTTTGCGAAATACTGTCAGTTTTAGCTGTACGCATTTTTAGCCTTTTTGTTTTTACTCGGGCTACGGCAGCCTGGATTTCTTTTTTTCTGTCAGAGCTTGTGGCTGTCATCTTTGCCCTGGCGGCATGTTGCGCCTTTTTCTCTGTTTTTATCCGTTCAAGTCTTTCTATTCTTGCTTCGGTGCGTAGGCGTACACGATCAGCCTTACTGCTTGTCTGCTCTTTTTCCCATATTTCTGGTTTGCCGATGTCAGGTTTTACAGGACGCATATCAATACAATCCACCGGGCAGGGTGGCAGGCAAAGTTCACAGCCTGTGCATTCTTCTTCGATGACGGTGTGCATCTGTTTCGCTGCACCGACAATGGCGTCAACAGGGCAGGCCTGAATACATTTTGTGCACCCAATACAATATTCTTCAATTATCACCGCTAAAGCTGCTACATGCATGGCTGGCATGCTCAACGGGATAATGGCAGCGACATATCCGCGGCATCCAGGCGATCGCGCTTCGCAGCGAACCAAAATAGCGCGTATTCTTTCATATCATTATATCTTTCAGCTGGTTTGTTTATTTCACCCGCATTCCCGGTTTTGCTCCTTCATCAGGACCCAGAATAAACAGGTCACTGCCACCGGGTCCAGCAGCCAGTACCATGCCTTCCGAGAGTCCAAAACGCATCTTACGTGGAGCAAGATTAGCCACCATCACCGTTAGCCGGCCTTCAAGATCCTCCGGCCTGTAGGCGGACTTGATACCGGCAAAAACGCTGCGGGTTTCACCACCGATATCCAGCGTAAGCTGCAGCAGTTTGTCAGCACCTTCTACATGTTGGGCTTTAACTATTTTCGCAATGCGAAGATCCAGTTTAACGAAGTCATCAAAACTAACTTCATCACGAATAGGATCAGCTGACAGAGGATTCTTCGTATCTATATCCGTTTCGGCTTCAGTCATGGTTTTCCCTTCTGATTTATTGTCTGTTTCAAGTGCGGCGGTTGATTCTTCAACAATGGCCTCAATGGCTGCGGTCTCGATGCGCGTCATCAAGGGTTTGAAACGGTTGATACTGTGTGATGTCAGGACTTGTTGGCTGTCCTGCCATGTTAAGGCGGAGACATTCAGGAAGGTCTCAGCTGATGTGGCCATGGCGGGTAGCACGGGTTTTAGATAAATGATCAGTATGCGGAATAAATTCAGCCCCATACTACAGACATCCTGCACATCCCGTTCGCGGCCTTTTTCTTTAGCGAGCACCCAGGGTTTGTTTTCATCGATGTACTGATTGGCCATGTCTGCCAATGCCATAATCTCGCGAATGGCGCGGCCAAATTCACGTGCTTCGTATAATAAGGCAATGTTGTTACTGGCTTCAGCAAACTGCTGCAGTAATTCGGGCTTATGGATTTCAGCAGACAGTTCGCCGGCAAATTTCTTACTGATAAAGCCGGCACAGCGGCTGGCTATATTGACCACCTTGCCGACCAGATCAGAGTTGACCCGTGCCTGAAAGTCTTCCAGGTTCAAATCGACATCCTCTACACCGGCACCCAATTTTGCCGCATAGTAGTAGCGCAGATATTCAGGACGGAGATGATTCAGAAAGGTGCGAGCCATAATAAATGTGCCGCGCGATTTCGACATCTTGTTGCCATTGACGGTCAGGAAGCCGTGGACAAATACGTTGGTCGGCTTACGGTAGCCCGCTCCCTCCAGTATGGCAGGCCAGAACAGGCAGTGGAAATTGGTGATGTCCTTGCCGATAAAATGGTATAGCTCAGTAGTCGAATCGACTTGCCAGAAATGATCGAAATCCAGTTCCGTTTTGTCACACAGGTTTTTGAAGCTGGCCATATAGCCGACCGGGGCATCCAGCCAGACATAAAAATATTTACCGGGCGCATCCGGGATCTCAAAGCCGAAATAGGGCGCATCACGCGAAATATCCCAATCCTGCAGCCCCTGTTCCAGCCATTCATCAAGCTTGTTGGCAACGGAATCCTGCAGGTGGCCGGCATGGATCCAGTCTTTCAACAGGTTGCTAAAATCACTCAGCTTGAAGAATAGATGTTCGGATTCTTTCTCAATGGGAGTGGCACCGGAAATAGCTGAGACAGCATTGACCAGTTCAGTTGGCGAATAGGTTGCACCACAGACCTCACAATTGTCGCCATACTGATCTTTTGCCCCGCAGCGCGGGCATTCACCCCTGATAAAGCGATCCGGCAGAAACATCTCTTTTTCCGGATCATAGGCCTGGGTAATCGTACGTCGGTCGATGTATCCGCCTTCTTTCAGCTTGCTGTAAATGGCGGTGGATAATTCACGATTTTCATCGGAATGCGTGGTGTAGAAATTATCAAACTCGATCAGGAAATCAGCAAAGTCCTGGTCATGCTCTTTATGCACCTGAGAAATGAGCTCTTCCGGTGATAGTCCATCGGCCTGGGCGCGTAGCATGATCGGCGTGCCATGGGCGTCACTGGCGCAAATATAGATACATTGATGCCCACGCATTTTTTGAAAACGTACCCATATATCAGTTTGTAAATACTCAACCAGATGGCCAAGGTGGATCGGTCCATTGGCATAGGGCAGGGCGCTGGTGACGAGGATTTGACGCTGTGATGAAGGCATAATCTATTCAGTTGGTTTTGCGATATCTATAAGGAGCGGAAAGGTAACAATTTTGGGCGTTTTATACCAGTTTTGTAATTCTAAAGTTCCAAGATCCAAGCACCAGGTTCCAAGTTCGAGGCTTCAAATTTGGAATTTCAGGCTTGGAACCTGGATATTTAGACTTGGAACTTTTCCCCTCTACCCCAACAATATAATAATAACCCCATACCGCTTAATCCAATCGTACAAACTCTTTGTCGCCGTTCCTAATTTCTCGGCTACATCTGACACCGAATAGCCTCGATCGGTAACCTGTTTGACAGCTTCAACCTTGAACTCCTCTGTAAAACGCTTCCCACTCATAACAACCTCCTGTAAGCTTTATATTAACGCTTCGAGGTGTCTACAGATACGGGGGCGATTCAGTTCAGATGGGTAGGTACCTATCAAAAACTCTAGAAAATAGCTTTAATTATTAATAAAGCTACCTTTTACACAATACTTTGGTATCAGTTAACCAAACCAGATTTTTTCAAATCTTTCAGGATGATACTTGATAACTCATTTATTACTTTCTGAAAAGAACCAGGGTTAAAAGATTCTGTGTCTGCTGCCCAGACTAATTTCTCGGTACTTACTGCAAATAACCTGGTTTCAATTTTTATTATTGTATCTGTTGTCGTATATGCAGACTGATACACTGGCGTATACATATTCCGGTATGATCTTCCATAATAATCATAAAAACCATTGTAGGCGCCATATCCCATGGTTGGTACCCAATCAACAGAAGCAGGCACACGGCGTTCTTTCTTATCAATAGCTGTTAAGCTGGCTATAAGCACTGAATCTGCATTTGCTTTTTTGACAAATGGTAATAATTTCGCTTTATCATCAATATTTTCGATATTAGGCATAAGTGTATAACTGGAGATTCCTACTACATTTCCCCTGGTGATATTTTGAGAGAATTTATCTTCGAAAGCACGTCTTTTTATATCATCCTTTAACATTCCAATCACAAGGATTCTCTGGAACTTCGGTCCCTTATATGCAGGATCACTCCAATGATTAACAAATTCTGTCGTTGTACATCCGGAGAATAATATTGTGGTGAATAGAAGCACAAACAGTCTAGCTACAATGCGCATAAATAATCTCTCATGAAATTTATTATCGGGTGAGTTTGGAAACTATATTTAATAATCATACAGAGTATAAACTAGGGAACCTCTGATCAATTTATGAACTCGTATCTTACGCCTAAAATATCCAGTTTTTTCGTTGCAAACCTTCGCAATAGCTAGCTATTACGTGCGATTTACGCCTCAAACCTGAATATTTTAGATCGCAATCTACTTCGTCCAGAATTAATCAGAGGTTCCCTAGTATGTTGAAGGTCGATTGAACATGATAATAATGCTTAATTAACTTCAAATAGTTAGAAATTCCCATATATATTAACACATACTTTTTGCAAGTATATTTAAATATTTTGTGATATTTTTTGAGTATTTTGATCAACATTTTTTCCAGTACTGGATTATTGTTGCGCCCTTATTTGTTTTGGAAGTCAATAAGTACTCGAAAAGAGCAAGAGGAAATACAAGCCCTGCAATCGGTAGCCATAGAAAAAGTTTCCACTTTTGCTGTTGAGCACTACTATGCATTAATTTATAGAGCCTGTTCGGCTTCCCAGGAAAGAACCGATTAAGAGCGCTCTGTAGGAACCCAAATATATTTTGCTCAAAAGATCGGTCGCTTTGCTCCAAAAGTTCCAGCTCAAACTCGCTGCAAATTGTTATAAGATTTTCTGGAGTGAAATGCCAGAAGTGTCTAGGTATATCAAGGTGAAACCAGTTTGCCCCAAACCAGCGCGCCTGTCGACTGGCAAAATTTGGTGTTGCCAGGGCAAGAACTGCGCCTGTTTTCATCAGACCTACGGCCTGTTGTAGCGTCTTCTTTGGCTCAGGTAAATGTTCAAGAACATGCCATATCACTACTAAATTAAAGCTGTTCGTTGGAAGTAGCTGGTTAGATAAATTACCAAGGTGGTAGCTATTGCCATGATGGTGTACAGGAACAGGAAAATCATGCCGCTCAAGGCCATGACAATCGCAGTTTCTTTTGGCAAGCTCATCCAGCAGAACGCCTCGTCCACAACCTATATCTAACACACGGAAGTTATTTTCAGCACTGTCATTTAGAAAGTGCAATAAATATTTTGCTCGATTGCGGGCACCTGTACGAGTCAGGTATTCAAGCCAGGGATGAAACTTGTTTTTCCTGTTACCGTAGTACGAATTTGTATAATACCTTGACAGCAGATTATCAGGTACATGCGGGTTGGTTCGAACTAAGCCACATCTACAGCATCGTAAAAGCCTGAACGTGGCAATGCCATTATCAAAGTCTTTTGCGTTGTAGAGAAAATCTGCAGAAGATGTCTCACAAATTGGACAGTTTTTCACATAAAAACCGTATCGTTCATTCTTAGTAGATTGTCAGTATATCTGGTAAAGGGTCTGTGTCTGGGTGAAATAAGTTGCACAAGGTATTATATAATATGGCAGGTGAAGCATAACTTACTACCTGTATTTCTTACTCGCAAGAAAGAAGGATTAAACTTACCCGGGACATTAAATGGGGTAACCCCATGCGGGTCATGACAGCTTGCACATTCAACTTCTGGGCCTTCCCCAGTGTCATACATCCTGATTTCATAGCTATCCGCACGTCGATTTCCGTCAGTATCAAAAAAACTCATTGATTCTGTGAAGCCGGTTGGAATTTTGAATTCAGTTCCCAGCCTGGTGGTAGGATAGCGAACGCCAATAGGATGGTCATCACGCAGGTCTGTACCGATAGCAAATACGGTGAAATCTGTTGCACCATTGCCTGAGGGGCCACTGCCACGGTCATGGCAGGACAGGCAACTCGATGAATCATTTAAAGCATTAAGGCGGTAATGGCGAGTAGTAGGTATCGCTTTCCCACTAGGCCAGGCATTGAGGAAGCTGTTGTCTTCGGTAATGACTTGATTGACTGAGTAGTTACCATCTCCTGGCATATTTATTATCGAGTCCATTGCAAGTGTCCCATCATGACAGGAAAGACAGGTTAGAGAATTTACGCCAGGTTGCGTTACAGTGCCTTGCAGTGTTGCAGTATTGAGCTGGCCGTAAGTAGTGTATACGACCCCGTTTGCAGTTCGATTCCACAAGGGAGCTTCAAGTACTTTGCTTGTGCCATGAGGTGTGTGGCAGTAAACACAAATCTCACCATAATCATTGCGAACCTGGTCCATGATAACGTTGCCAGCTATACGACTCATGCTTAAATTGTGGCGAGTATTCGCGATACCGTCACGTTTTGTGTATTTAGTAGGTACATCGGTATCCGCACTAGCTATGTGCCAGATCATTGAGAAAACAACAGCTAGCGCTACTTTATGCACTGAGTAACCTTTGTAAGAAGATGTACAAAATTTATAAATATATAATTTAAGTGTTCGACTAATATGTGACAGTAATCATAATTAATGTACAGCAATATCATTTGCTGCTATCTCGAAATATACTGTTAAAAATCAGTTGGTACCGCTCTGATACGTCGTCTGGAGCATTATCTATTCCTCGCTGTATTAATCTTTCAGCCTCATCCAGCATACCCAGACGGTAGTAGAGACGCACCAGGTTTATTCTTGCATTAAAGTTATCTCTTCCAGTACTAAGGGTTTTCTGATAGGTGGTTATTGCTTTCGCGTAATTCTCCTGCTGTGAATAAATTAGAGCAATATGATTTAATACATTTCCATCATCAGGTCTTATGGCATTCGCCTGAAGGAATGCCTGTAATGCTGATGCAATATCCCCATTTTTCAAGTTTGCAAGACCTAGATTATACAGAATTCCAAAGCTGTCTGGTTGAAGTTGATCAGCTTTTGTTAGTAATTTTATTGCTAACTGATATTCGCCAGTACGTAGCAAATACAGGCCAAACTCGCCCTGAGCTACTACGTTATCAGGGAATTTAGCTGAATTATCATATAAATGCTTTCTTTTGGAAGAAAGTACTTCTCGCAGCATGGACACTCTATTTTTAATTTTATCTTCATAGAACAGGCTACTCCATTTTAATCGGTAATCATCAATTTTTAGATAGTATGAGATCGCTGCCATATATTGATCTAATTGTTCATAAGTGCTGGCAATATTAAAAAATACGTGCCCTTGAACAAGATCAGCTTTGATGCTTACCAGTTTTTCAGCACGCAGAAAGTGCTTAAGTGCCTGGGTATGGTTTTTCTTTTGTGCCGCAATCTCACCTGCCAGCAGCTCACGAAGATAGGTTGGCATTTTTTCAAAGTGAGGTAATTGTGACACGTCATCATAATTCCTGTCTGACATCAGGCTGGTAAAGTATTGATATTCAGTGAGTGCCGGATTTACTTTATATGCCGATTCCCAGAGGCTTTGGTCAGATCTCCAGTCGTTACCGCGCACAATAACTGTGATTAGCCAGGTGCATAAAAGTAATGCTATAAAATATCGGAGGATTACTGATTTAGATGTAAAGGTAAAAAAGGATGATGCTGTTAATGCAAGTCCAAATAGAGCAGGGAATATATAACGTTCTGCAATCATAGGTGATGTTGGGAATATATTAGACACCGGACCAAGTGCAATAAAAAACCAGCTAAAACCAATAAATGGAAGTATCGATTTTTGACGAAATTTCCATAACAATAAAAAGCTGGAAAGGTAAGCAACCAATAGTAGGGTAACTGCCAGTAAACCAGAATAATTTTTTACCAGGGAAGCCTCATCAAGCACAATGCTAAGTGGCCATGGAACAACAAAACGGCTTAAATAATAGGCAGGGATGAGAATAACTCGTGCCAGTGAAATTTCTGGATTGAGAATACCCAATCGCGTCATATCAGGTTGAAGCATACCTTTGTCGGATGCAATTTGCAGATGTAGTAAGATGACAACTGCATTTATAACAAACATGAATGCCAGCAATTTCCACTGGGTCTTCTTCAGTGCCTTATCACCAGGTAAAGTAAGAAGTATTACCAATAAGGCCAGTGGGAAAAAAACGGCACTGGCTTTAGAGAACAGGGCTAGAGAAAATGTAAGTAGAGATAATAAATTGCGACCAGAAAGAAACCCTGCTAGTGACAACAACAAAAATAGCATCGCAAGAATATTATTTCTTGCACTTATAAAATAAACGGCTTCACTATTCAGTGGATGTAGAGCAAATATTGCAGCCGTCATGAGAGCAAGCTGTTCTGCTCGGCCTGATCCTGCACATTGTGCAAGTTGCCTGCTTGTCACAAATACTAGCCAAACTGTAATCAGGTAATACAACAGGCTCGAAAGATGAAAACCGAAAGGATTTTTTCCCCAAAGCCAGGCGTCAATGACAAGAGAGAAATCTCGTACTGGGAGATATTCAAACTTATTGACAGGAATAGAAACAATTTTGAGCAGGTCTGCACCCCAGTATGCATTTACTGGAAGTAATAAAATGTTGTCATCAAAAACAAACCCATTAAGCAGGCCGGGTAAATATGCAAATCCTGTAACAAGCAGGAGAATACCAATTTTCGATGAACTTGATAGAGTTAGAAGGTGCGTGTTTAATGCTTTTAGAGTCATAACTCAAAACAAACAAATAGATTCTTAATTTATAAAACAACTCGCACATATCAATGATAGTTACAGAGCTTATTGAATAGCTGTAAATTTATGCTTGCATATATGTTTTGAGTTATTATTAAAGATCATGAATTTTCAGCTGTTTATTTCAATGAATAAATACAAAAATTGAGATACTGACATTGACTGGGTAAAAATATATAAAAATTGCTACACAAATAGATAATACAGGAATCTATGCTTAACGGAAAACACCTGGTTGTAGTTATGCCGGCCTACAATGCTGCGCAAACCTTGAAGCAGACATGGGATGAGATACCCCACGATTACGTCGATGACGTTATTCTTGTTGATGACTGTTCGGTAGATACAACGGTGGAAGTTGCTGAAAATCTTGGCATAACAACCATTATACAAGCGGCAAATAGAGGTTATGGGGCAAATCAAAAGCGTTGTTATAAAGAGGCGCTACGGTTAGGTGCAGATGTCATCATTATGCTCCACCCGGATTATCAATATTCACCTCGTTTGATTCTAACGATGGCAACACTGGTCTTATCCGGGCATTACGATGTTGCACTTGGATCCAGAATACTCGGTGGTCATAGTCTGAGCAATGGCATGCCGTTTTATAAATATTTTTCTAACCGTGTACTGACGCTGATCCAGAATTTATCTCTGGGGGCAAAGTTGTCGGAATATCACACGGGCTACCGCGCCTTTAGTCGTGAAGTTCTGGAGACTTTACCCTTGGAAGAGAATTCTGATGATTTTGTGTTTGATAATGAGATGTTATTGCAGTGTCTGTTTTTTAACTTTCAAATTGGTGAAATAAGCTGCCCAACGCGATATTTTCCAACGTCCTCAAATATTAGTTTTAGACGCTCTGTTAAGTATGGTTTTGGTGTGCTTATCACCACCAGCCGTTATCTAGTTAGTAAATATTTAAATGTTAATGTGGCAATATTTAATCAAAATGGTCGTCGGTTAAATAAAGATTAAAAACTGCCTAACCTTAAAAGTTGAATTCATGTTATATTTTATTTAAAGAAACCATGTTTTACTGGTCGGAAAACCTCAATTTTCCTGAACAGTTGGTCAATAACATAAATGCGACCCGTTTCATCTACCCATAAACCAGCAATCAGACTGAATTTACCTGGGCCATCTACATTTCCCTGCTGCCCAACTGCAAGCATTATATTACCTGTTGAGTTGAATATTTGAACATTATTAAAAAACCCATCGCTAATATATAGATACCCCTGCTTGTCTATTGCCATTCGACGGGGGCGAGCAAAGTTACCGGCCCGTTTACCTATACTTCCCCAACTACGTATAAAATTACCATCAGAATCGAAAACCTGAACACGAAAATTGCCCGCATCCAGAACATAAATTGTACCGTCTTCGGCTGTGGTGATGTCAGCAGGTAAATTGAATTCACCCAAATCTTTACCACGATTCCCAAAAGAAAATAGATATTTCCCCTTCATATTAAACACGACAACACGGTGTTTATTAGAACTAACTCCACCATTGTCTACCACATAAATATGGTCCGAGTCTGAATCAACAGTGACGGCTACCGGGTGCGAGAGATACGATTTGCCACCGATGTTGCGCTGGAATAAGCCCAGGCTATCGTAAACCTGTACTCTATGATTGCCGGTATCTGTAACATACACCATACCCTGATCATCAACAGTGATGCCGGTCGGTTTATTCAGTTTTCCCTTCTTCCGGTAACCGAAATAAAAATAATGCCGATTGGGGACATCGAGTACATGTACCAGGCTAGACATTGTATCCGTAATATAGAGTCGACCAAAATAGCTTGTGATATCGTAGGGCTTTGTAAATGTACCACTGCTTAAATTCTTACCAAAAACAATATCTTGCAACTTTTGTTCGTCAGATATATTTTGTATTTGCATACCCGAATAAAGTGAGACCTCGTGCATAAACTTTGCCTTTGCAGGAGGGGGAGGATAGAGTCGATTCCCTCTGCTAGAGGTATCCGGAGTGGCTGTTGTGCAACCGCTTATCTGAAACAGCAGTCCTAGAGAGATGAAGATTATTTTTATCTTTTTCAATGATAGTATAATCAAGTTGTTTTTAAGGAACGAGCGTTTTGCAGCAACTCATCAATGACGTGGATTAATCACGGTTTACTTAATATTTTAACAGTACCCGGTGTTAATTTTTTCCATTCCACAGTACTTCCGGTGTGAGATTGAGGCTGATCATGGCAGCTGATACAGGCATCTAAATAGAGATTCTTACCAATGACTTGAGTGGGAGATAAAAAATTATTATCTACACCAGCTGAGAGTTCACCCGTTATGTATGGATAGGCATAACGGTATCTATCATGATCATTCCAGCCATTTTTACGTGAGTGGTAGCGGAGATTGTTCTTTCTTCCACTCATAAATGTTACTCGAATATAGTCTACCACGCTGCTAATTTGCTGTGGTGTTAGCACCGAGCTGAAAGAGGCCATGGCAGATCCCTGCCGCCCATTGCTAACGCTATTTATCATCCTGTCACGGCTGAGTGAATCGGGTGGTGTGCGGGTAAAATTACGAGGTTTTGGCAGGACGTAAGCCCCGGTTAATGTTTTTGCATCTCCCGCATAGCCATGGCATTGATAACAATAATATTCATAAACCACTTTACCAATTTTTGAATCAACAGTGTTTTGCCCGGTATTGGCAAATGCTGAAATAGTGAATATTAGAGAAGAAGCGATGAAGGCAACAATTCCCTGAAATGAGTTGGTATTAACGCGGCAGGTCATAAAACCGTGTTACGCCCCCATAGCTGCCTACCCAGGTACTTCCATCATCACCAAATGCCATTGAAAAGACACTGTTGGAGAAGAGCCCGTCAGCCACTGTGTATACTTTAAATTTTTCTCCATCAAACCTGGATAACCCGTGGCTGGTACCCACCCAGATAATTCCATTTGTATCTTCAACAAGTGTTGAAACATAGTTAGCAGGAAGGCCATCCACCATGGTGTAATTACGCCATTTACCATTCTTGTAGCGAGCTAATCCGCCACCCCATGTTCCTGCCCAAACAGTGCCTTCATGATCAACCATAATGGAGATAATGTAGTTTGGATTGTAGGCAATATCTACGTTCTGCAGACCCATTTCTTCTTTCTGTTTAGCATGATGTTTGGATACGCGCGATGGGTCGTTTTTGAATTGATTCTGGTCTTTAACCAGTTCATATTTTTCTCCCAGGCCATCCTTATGATTCCAGTTATTCCATTTACCGTCTTTATAACGTGCCACTCCACCTTCTGTAGCCATCCAGAGTTCACCGTTTTTACCTTTTCGAAGTCCATAGACCCAGTCATTGGGTAGACCACCATTGGTATTTTTAACTGTAAAAGTTTCCCATTTTGAGGAATCATCCAGATCGCCGCCTCGTATAAGGTTAGCGCCTGACCAGGTTGCAATCCAGACATCACCATTGTCCATTTCGAGCATGTCATAGACAAATGCATCAGCTAGTCCCTGTGGGACATTGTAAGTCTTCCAGCTATTATCTTCTTCATTCAGTATAGATAGGCCACCACCATATGTTCCTGCGACCAGTTTCCCTTTTAACTTACTAAGGTGAAAAATACCATTTGCCAGCAAGCCAGTATTAGTATCGAAGATTTTATGGCTGTTATCGCGTGTATCGTAGCGTATGACACCACCAGATGTACCTATCCACATAACTGGACCATCAGCTAGAATAGCTTTAACGTTTTTATTGCCTACACGAAAATGATCGAATTTCAGTTTCGTTGTAGCAACTGCTGGAACATTAATAGCAGGCATGGTCGTCGGGTGGGCCCCAGGTAGTGTATTAGCCATGCTGGTGGGGGCTTTATTAGTCGATGTAACAGCCGTGTGCTGAATTACGGGAGCCGAAGCAGGTTTACTCTTCTGCATACCTGCATAATAGCCTGCGCTACCAACAATAACCGTGGCGATCATACCTATAGCAAATGATTTTGTATCCATGCTTCTTTCCCTTTAAAAAGATGAGCAATATTGCTCAGTAACTGGTTTTGCTTTATGACTATAAGATCTGCTGCAAGAAAATGTTTACGCGTTAATACAAACTACGAATATAAGTTATTACATCCAGCATCTCTCTTTCCGAAAGAATATTTTCGAATGCTGGTGCAGGGCCACTGCCAATTTGCAGGTGTCGAATAAGTTGGCTGTCGGGTTTCATTATGCCTTCACCACGAGTAAAGTTTGGCGCATCAGGTACTTCACCCATTCCAGTACTGCCATGGCAGTTTACACAATGTCTATTATAGATTTTACTGCCATTGTAGTAATCGGCTGAATATGCAGAAGTCTGAATTAGCACAAGCAGGGATGGCAATATATAGTGTAAAAAAATACATTTTTTCTGAAATCCCTGCTGCATAGCTATTGAACCACTCCTGAACCCGTGGACTTAGTTGCATCTGTAATAGTTTTTAATTTACTTTCGAGTTCTTCTGCCTGTGCTTTATTGATTTCAAGCCCAAGTTCACCATTATCCAAAGCGGCTGCTTTTCGCTGTATTGCCCAAAGCATATTAGTTGCCACTCCGGCATCAATAATTTCATTTGCTTTGTCAAAATCAGGCTCTATATCAAATAAGCCCAATTCGTAAACCTGGGCCATTAATTCCATTCCTTTGGCGTATTGTTGTTCTGCTGATTTAGCAATCCATTGAAAGGCCTGTTTGTTATCCTGCTTGACCCCTTCGCCTTTCGAGTACATCGTGCCCAGCCCATATTGTCCCTCCGCATTACCTTTTTTTGCTGCTTTCTGGTACCAGGTGACTGCTTCATCATTCAGTTCTGCGCCATCTAGTACCCAGCCTAGCTTTGCCATGGCTGCTACAGAACCATTGTTTGCGGCAGATTTAAACTGTCTTATTGCAGCAGTTATATCACCTCGCTCCATGCTAAGCATGCCCTGATTGTACAGTTCGTCAGCTGATGAATCTGCCAGGGCAGGGTTCGCCGTTAGCAAGGCAAGCAACAATATCATAAAAGAAGGGAAAGTGGTGAGAGTTCGGCGTGACATGCTGGAATATAGTGTAAATGAAATATTTGTTGATAAGAAAATCATAATTTTATCTACTATTGTTGCCATTATTGTCAGAGTGGCTCAGCTTGTATTAAATATTTAGGGAACCTCTGATTTATTCGTCATTGCGAGGAACGTAGTGACGAAGCAATCTATAAGTGGCTGATTTTAAACAATGAGATTGCCGCGCTACGCACGCAATGACGACCTTATTGAATTAATCAGAGTTTCCTTAGTAATTAAGTTCGGTTCAGCCAGTGTGTCTGTATAAGAATCTACTTAGAAAAAGATGAAGTTTACCTGCTAATATACTCTGAGACCTCAGCATAACTCAAGCACAAATTAAAATGGCTAATTATTTCCAATATTCTCGTCAAAATTTCGCGCAATAGCACACTATTACACTCGATTTTGCCAAAAATCTTGAAAAAATTAACTCATTTTTCTTTGCACCTGAGTTATGCTGAGGTCTCCTCTATCAAAAAAGTAATTAAAAGAATTGACCTACATCATATACTATTGTTATTCAGTTGGGTTTTTTCTCGGCGTTGTGGCAACGGTCACAATTGTACACGCTAAATGCCACTTTATCGTGACAAACACCACAATATTTTCCTCGGAAGTTTAATTCCATAGTAATCGGGTTCGCTCCCGTTTTTTTAATAAAAGGTGAGGGATGACAGTTACTGCATGCTAGCCATTCCGTATGTGCTCTGTGCGGGAATTTTACCCATGCCATTTGCCGCGTATCTTTCATAATTATATTAAGATCAAGAACTTCCATGCGTCCTGCCCCGTGGATACTGGCGCGAGGCGTAATCAAGCCACGACGAAGTGTTTTTACCCAGTCCGGGTTGCCGAGATCATCGTGTGGGAAATCTGCCATCGCTGTTGTGGGGTCCTGTATGATCTGATAACTCACATTGCTTTTATCTTTGAGCTTACGCTTGTTCCCCGCGAGAACCGCACCTTCAAGTGTTGCATGTGGTTTATGAACAGGAATCTTACCCGTTTGCCAACTGCCGGTTGGATCTAACCGCTCAGGTATGGCGGCTTTTTGAGTGGAAGTAATAGCTGCTTGTTCTTCAGCTAAGGTTTTAGTTGCAGCAACAGGTGTGGTGCTGTTTTCAATTTTAGAACTTTGGTTTTCATCTATATTTGTCTGGCAGCTACTTAACAGAAAAAATACTGTCACTAGCTTAAACTGAAAACAAAAACTCATGTCTTCAAGATTTATATTTATCACAACATCCCTAACCTACGAGCAGTGTAGAGTTTTATTGTTCACATATCTATGTCAGGCAACTTACTGAGTTGCAGGCATTATTCCCATGAAGCTTGTCTCAATATAGTCAATGACAGCATCAACATCCTCACTGGATAACTGCCTTGCAAATGAGGTCATTGCTGTTCCTGGGCGACCAGCAAGGATGGCATTACGCATGCGCTCGGATGTCTGGCTTGTACGTGAATCCAGTGTAGTGAAATTCCTTGGTGCCGGCTTTAGGCTGCTACCGGCCCAGCGTGCTCCGGTTCCATCATCGCCGTGGCAAACAGAGCAGGTGGTACGATAAATTTCATAGCCTTTTTTGTTAGTAACAGGTGTTTCCGTCCCTTTCGAAATTCGAAGAAAATTAGTGCGTATATAATCTGCTATGGCAGCAACTTCATTGCTGTTCAATCGGCTGCTCCAGCCTGTCATAGCTGTGCCAGGCTTGCCATTAGCTATGATCTCAATAATATAGTCCCGCGTCAGCAGAGCAGCGATCCCGGGTTCTGTGAAATCCCTGGGTGGTGGCTTCAGGCCTTCTCTGGCATGTGAATCACCATCGCCTTTATCCCCATGACAGACAGAACAGAAATCCTGGTAAAGAGCACCAGGGTTTATATTTCCCGATTCAGAATTTACTTCAGCAGATACCGCCGGACTGGCGTATATGTAGGCAGAAAGGCAGAGAATATAAAATAGTTTTTTTAAAGATAGCAATATATTATCTATTGGTGTTTGATACATTGTGAGAAACCAGTTGAGTAAAATCAATAACTGAGTATGCTATATTTTGAATGAACATTATAGTACGTTGATCAGGTGCTTATGAATATCATTAGCATTTTAATCACTGGCACTATACTCAATCCTGTTTCAAATTTCGCAAATTAAATCATTAACTTGTGAAGTGAAAAGTATCGGTTAATATGTAACATTAGAAACTAAAATAGTGTATAAATCTAGTTTTTTGAAGAAAATCAGGAATTATCTACCATGCAATATGAATCCAGAAGACCACTGTATAGCATCCTTGCAATAATTCTGTCTATAAGTTTATCCGCATGTGTGCAGACACCAGAAAAGAAACAAGAATTAATCGCATACCCTCCGCCGCCTGAACAGCCCCGGTTTTATTTTGAGCATACCTTGGTAAGTGCGGCTCAGGTATTACATGATAATCGCGAAACCCGTCTTAGACGTTTGGTGACGGGTGAATCCAAATCAGGTACAGGCCTGGCTAAGCCATTTGATGTGGCAGTATGTAAGGGACGTGTATATGTAAGTGATACGGCTGCCAGAGCAGTATTCTTATTCGATTTTCCTTCTGGCCGGTTTTCAACTATAGGTAAGGAAGAAGGTGCCGAACTACAAAAACCATTGGGTATTGCAACAGATGCCGTATGTAATTTGTATGTGGCAGACATAACTGGAAAACGCATCGTTGTTTATGATGCTGAAGGTAACTACCTTCGAGCCATAGGTGGGGCTGAATGGTTTAACCGCGTCAGCGGAGTGACAGTAAATCCAGAAGGAACCCGGGTCTACGCTGTCGATACTGGCGGTGTTCAGTCACAGGAACATAGAGTCCGCGTGTTTAATGCAACAAACGGAGAACATCTTTTTGACTTTGGCAAGCGTGGTAATGGTGAAGGTGAGTTCAATTTACCAAAGGCAATAGACATGGGGCCTGATCGCAACTTGTATATAGTTGATAGTGCTAATTTTCGAATTGCTGTTTTTGATGAAGAAGGTCGGTTCGTACGAAACTTCGGTTCACTTGGGCGCAGAATGGGACAGTTTGCTCGACCCAAAGGGATTGCTGTCGACTCAGAAGGGCGTGTATACGTTAGCGATGCATCTCATGGCAATTTTCAGATTTTTACTGCCGAAGGACAGCTGTTATTATTTATCGGCTCACGCAGTACTCAACCCGGGAGAGCTCAGTATCTTTTACCAGCAGGAATAGATGTTGATGAGGATGGGCGGGTTTATTTTGTTGGGCAGTTTTATCGCAAGCTCGATATATTCAGGCCTGCTGAACTGGATACGTCTGCCGGTTACCTGGGTGCCTGGTCGGGAGACTGAGCGTTCCTGAATTATTTGATAGTGTTTAAGATCTCACTATTTTTATACGGCTGACTTTAATATCGATTAATTTGAAAGAGTTAAGTGTCGATATTAAGAGCGTTGTTTAAATTATCTCAGGGTAAAAATATTAAAATTAGTTTCGCATAAGGGATGAAATTATCAATTCCTTTATGGGATTTTACTGTGTTGTAGTCGTAGAAAAATCGAATAATGCTGTTGTGTCGTTGTTTGCGGCTGCTGAAAAGCTCTTTGTTGTGCCACACCTCCATGATTGTTCGGATCACTCGCCCTGCTCAGTGCACGATAGCGATCATTGGCACCGTTTCGGGACTTGAACTCTTAGCTTTCTGGCGCGGGCCAATACCTTGTAGACAACCTGTCGAGTAACCCGGTAACTTTCTGCTAAATAAGAAATTTTTTCGCCACTGCTACAGTACCTGTCCCAGATCCCTTTCCGTACATCGTACATGTGGAGTAAACCGGATACATTTGTACATTTTCACGCCTACAGAATCTCGTGTTTGGTCGTATTCTGTAACAACACTTTCATTTTTTACAAGTTAAGAAAATGGCTTTGACATTGGTCAAGGAACCTTCAATATTTTTTGAAGTATATTATTATCCATACGTTCTATAGGCTTATAAAATATATGCATAGTTAAAGTAGGTGTTTTACGCTTAAACCTGTATAATGTACCTATGTTCAAACCCTGAGTTTTTAGATGGGGATTCGTCTTAATTAAGTAAGAAGATCGTTGTTTTATAAAGTGAGCAGCAGGGAGACAATATTATGATAAATTTTAGCAAATTAAGCCTGGCAGTAATCTTGGGGGCTGCGCTAGTAGTGAGCAGTTCCTCAGTATTCGCACAAATATATGGCAGTAAACATGACATGTCTGTTACTGGGACAGGGCAGTCAGCGAGTACAGCGACAGATGAAATCTGTGTTTACTGCCATACACCTCATGGATCAGACATTGCTGCACCGGCACCACTCTGGAACAGGTTCCTTAATACCTCTGTGTCATACCAGCGTTATTCTGCATTAGGAACTGCAACGCTTGATGGTGATGAAGCACCAGTGGGCTCTGTCTCACTGGCATGTTTATCCTGTCATGATGGTGCGCAAGCGATGGATGCTGTAATTAATGCGCCGGGTTCAGGGGGCTATACTGCAACTGGAGCGGTTATTGGCGGTGGTGTCGGTACCACTATGACGGGAACACCTATCCCAATGCTTGGTACTGACCTGCGTGATGATCACCCGATTAGTATTCAATATGCGGGTGGTGCATGTCAGGGGACATTAGCTGACTGTGCCCCATCAGGTGCATCATCTGGCGACCCTGATTTTAATACTGCGCAATACGCAAGTATAAACTCTAATCCTCAATGGTGGGTAGATACCGGGACTACTGGTGCAAACGTTCGTGAAAAGACGGATATGATCCTCTATGCACGCAGTGACTATAATACTGCTACTGGTACAGGACCAGCGGTAGAATGTGGTAGTTGTCATGACCCTCACAATGCTAGTACATTCAGTAGTAGCCCTCCACTATCCGTTGCCTTCCTGCGATTGCCTAATACGGGGAGTCAGGTTTGTCTGGCTTGTCATATTAAATAACTACTTCACCAGGGGTAATTGACAAGTACCCGCACTTAATCAGTAGTACAACAGGCCAGGGTGGGTATTCCTCTGGCCTGATTTATTTTTATAAGGGGTTAAGTATTATCATGAAAAGACCTGTCTGGAATTATGCTGTAGCAGTCAATTTAATGATCACTACATTGATTTTATTGTTGCCTGGTATTTCGTTGTCTGATGAGCCCGCTTTAAAACCTCAATCAGCGTTATTTGCTACAGTGGGTGGGATTGAAATCACTCAACAAGTCCTGGATGATGCTGTTAACCGGCGGGTACGTACAACACTTTTTCATGGTCAGCCGCCGGCAGATAAACTGGCTGCTTTGCGTAAAGAGGTTTCCTCCGACCTTATAGATCGTACTCTACTGACCCAGGAGGCAATTAAAAGAGGACTAGTACCTAATCAGGAAAAAATTCAGCAAAGCATAGGGCGTATGAATGACTACATGAAACAACGTGGGCATGAATATAGTAATGCTGATAAGCAGCAAGCGAAAGATTTTCTCAGGCAGGAAGATTTGATTTCCCAACTTAGAGAAAAGGTCCAGGAAGTTGCGACACCAGATTCTTCTGAGATAGAAACTTTCTACAAAAACAACCCTCAATTATTTACTGAACCAGAGCAAATACGCCTGTCCGTGATATTGCTGAAAGTTGCTCCTTCATCAACGAAGGATGTGTGGGCTGCTGCTAGAAAAGAAGCTGCGGATTTACTTATACAATTAAATAAGGGTGCCGATTTTGCTGCGCAGGCAAAACTACGTTCCACAGACCCCTCAGCAGAAAAAGGGGGAGATATGGGCTACTTGCACAAAGGAATGTTAGCTCAATCGGTAGAAAGGGTAGTTGATAAACTGGAGGTTGGGCAAGTTACTGAGCCGATTATGGTATTGGAAGGAATTGCAATCTTTAAATTAACAGGAAGGATGGCTGCTGTATTGCGTTCATTTAATTCAGTTAATCAACGTGCGAGTGAACTCTATCGTAAACAGTTGAGAATAACTGCATGGCAGGCATTAAAGAAAAAGTTACGACAGGAAAACCCAGCGGAATATCATCAGCTTGTAACGAAAGATTAGCGGTCTGACGCGTTCTATTACAAAATAGGTGAGAATCCGTGATTATTTTCCCTCAAAACAGGTTGGCAATTGAATCATCGAACAGGCATAGCTTTTTGGTTGTTGTTTGTGCCAGCAACGGCAGCTGCTGGTACGAATATCGTAATACCTCCTTTCGTGCTTAATGGAGAACTCTCCTATTCTGTGTTACAAAGAGACACTGAGCGGGTTAATGGTCACAATGAGTCTACGCTGGATCAGCAATTAAGTTTTAGAATTAATGCTAACACTTATGTTTGGAAACCCTGGTTTGGATTGCTTGATGGCGGTCTACTTTTAGGCTTGCAGGATGGTAAAAGAAGTGTTGCTGGCTTCAATAGTATTGGCCAATCTGATCAGAGTGACGACACAAAAATCGTAAATGGCAATATTAATTTTCGATTGTTTCCAAAAAGCACCTTTCCCTTTGAGGCTTTTTTCATCCACTCTGATACGCGAACAGAGAGCTTGACTAACCGAGGAAGTGACAATATTACAAGCTCAATCACTTATTTAAATGATTTAACCACAACCCGCTATGGCGCACGGCAATTCTACAACAGTGATAAGGGCTTTAGAATGAAAGCGAGGGCTGAAAAAATTGAAGTGCAGAATGCGCAGGAAATAGATACAGGAAAATTTTTGTTATTTGAAGCGGGGGTTAACTATCACGACAACAAACTGGATTTCAGGCTTTCTTATGATCAGTTTGACCGTGGCCGTCAGAATGATGATGGTGATATTCTTTTCTCAGAACTACTACACCATTATACCTCAAGAAAAAAAAATAATTTCTCTATACGTAATGAACTTACCTATGAAAATCGAACAACAACGCGATTAGCAGGAATTACTAATGACAGGGATTTGTTTCAGTATAACAATTTTACTAACTGGACATTAAATTCAGCGAGGTTAACGCGATTTACTGCGAACGGTCAGCTTCAAAGAGGCCTGGTAAATTCCGGAAATGAAGAAAAGGTAACATCAGATAGTGTTAGTGCAAATTTTGGTGCTGTGCATAATCTTACACCGGTTTTACAAATAACCGGAGGCCTGGGTGGCAATGCAAGTAATCGCACTGGTATTCAGAGTGATGATGATACAAGAAAACGTCTATACGAATCAGTAGGCATTCGTTATTTCCCCTACGCCATTCCACTTGGTAAATATCGATACAACTGGTCAGGTTCTGCATCGGCAAGGTCTGAGCAGGCAACTTTTGGCAATAGCATTACCTTAAGCGCTGGTTTAGGCCATAATATTAATCGTCAGTATCGTTTCGGTCGTCAGTCAATGTTAACGCTTAGTGGTAGCCAGGCATTAAACCCACTACACAGAAAAGGTGCCGATGCTTTAGATGACAGGGTAGAGATCTTGTTAAATCAGCAACTGGCACTGCGTCTCAATCGCAGCCAGGGAGGGAGTAATTTCTATACTTCTTTAACACTTAGTGATTCAAGAGATTTAGGTGATGATGATAACAATTACCAGTCACTCAATCTGCAATTTTCCGGATCATTGCGTATCAGTCGATTTTCTTCACTGAGCGGCAGTGCCACCTGGCAAGCAACACGGTTTGAATCAAATTTAAAAAACGAATTGGTTAATAAACAACGTACAGACAATACCAACTTAAGTGCCAATATAGAATATAAGCACCGGCGAGCATTCAAGGTAAATGGCCTGCGCTTCCGGTCAAAGCTGGTACTAATGAACCGTAAGGCAGATTATAAGGATGATAATCTTGACCGTTTAATTTCAGATCAACGCTTTGTCAAGAATACCTGGGAAAACCGACTGGAGTATAGAATCGGTCTACTTGATCTAAAACTTATCGGAAGACTTTCAGGGTTTGACCAGGATACACAAACATCCGTACTTTTTCAGATTTCTAGATACTTCGTTGGTATTATTTGATGCGGACTTTATTTAAGAGGATAAAAAATGACAGAAAATAATGAAACCCGATTGACGAAAAGTATATGGCTATTAAGTATAGTCCTGTTCCTTCTTATGTTTCTAATATCACCACAAAAGGCAAGCGCTGAATACGGGGATGTAGTGATCAATAACTACTCTGATTCTGCCGGTATGCGGCCGGTAATTTTCCCACACTGGTTTCACCGAATACGGTTTCGCTGCAAAGTATGCCATGCAGACCTTGGCTTCAAATTTAAAGCAGGTGGTAATAAAATTAATATGCTAAAAATTATTGATGGTGAATACTGTGGAGCCTGTCATAACGGTGAAATTGCCTGGGGTGTTGAAAACTGTGACATATGTCATTCAGCAAAACCTGGTACACCAACACAGGTTCATGAGAGCACATTGCAGAAACTCCTTGCACCAAAAAAATAATGATCCAACATGGTGACTAATATGAATGTATCCAAAACACTAAAATACCAAATTAACCTGCTATCTATATACCTGATAGTACTATTAACACTTGCACTATCAGCATCTGTGCAGGCCGCCGGTAATTCGGGTAAAAGGATTGTTGAAAAGAATTGTGCAGCATGTCATCAGACTGGTGTAGCCGGAGCACCAAAAACTGGTGTAAAAGCGGACTGGGATGAACGCCTGAAACAGGGTGATGACACACTTAATAAACACGCTATAGAAGGGTTCAAGGGCATGCCGCCTAAAGGTGGTAATAGAGCGCTGACAACAAAACAGGTAAAAGATGCTGTCGCCTATATGCATCAAACAGTTGTGGGCTCTGCCAGTAAAAAGACTTCAAGAAAAAAAGCAGCTGTAGCAAGTAAACCTGTCGTTAAAAAATCAGCCCCTAAAAAGACAGTTTCAAAGCCAAAAGTAGCAACTGTGAATACCTTTAATCGTCTTATGATACCAAAAAACAAGCGAAATCCACCACCAATGAGAGATGGTATTCATGATCCAAAAAATAGTGGAACCAAAATCCTTCAACATCCATCACAGGCATTTAATGGCATAGCAAAAAGCCGGAGTGGGAACTATATTGATTGGGTTAAAGCACTGAATAACGGAAATATTAACCCAAGATATAAACTCCTTGATGAGAATGCTAAACCACTTATTTTGGATCTTAATATTATCCGCGAGGTGAAAGGTTCAATGCCGAATGTAGATTATCCTCATAAGCAACACACACAGTGGCTGGACTGTTCAAACTGCCATCCTGCTATATTTATACCTAAAAAAGGAGGCAATCAAATTTCAATGGCGGCTATCCTGCTTGGGCGAAAATGTGGTGTTTGCCATGGTAAAGTCTCATTCCCGGTATCTGATTGCCGTCGTTGCCATTCACGCAAGAAAAACGCTAAGATAATAAAAAAGACCAGCAGTAAGTAGAAGGGGGTAATAGCATTATTTGCTTAGGGAGAGATGTACTTGGGGGAGGAATTTAAGATGAAGTTTTTCTATGTCCTACAGCTTTCGCTGTTATTCATATTTTTATTCGAAGGTTCGTCAATGGGTGGATTGATCTTACCTGCCTATTCAGCTGTGGTTGAGGAAGAAAACGGTCAGCGCGCGCTAAAGCAAAAGCTAATGTATCTGGAAAAGATGATTTTTTCTTCAACAATAAGTCAGCGTGTCAACAGTAGCGGTAAGCCTGAGGCAATTGCACTCCTGAATGAAGTACAAAATAATTTTAATCAGGCAAATGAAATGTTTACTGCGGGTGAACTGGAAAAAGCCAATGAGTTGATCAGCAAGTCCTATACAATGGCGGGCAAATTATCACAGATGGTGGCAGACAAAAAAAATCAGCAACAAAAAGATCAAGCTCAGTTTGAGGGATTACACAAGCAGAGTCATTCATACCTGAAAACACTCGAAGCCCTGGCGAGTGAGGAGGAAAGTTTGTCGGGTTATTTACCCGACAAAAGTATAATTACAGCTCAAATACATGAAGCTGCAGAATTCGCAAACAAAGGGGATTTTAAACATGCTAACGATGCCATGATGGGCATCGTTTCTTTACTGGAGCAATCGCTTGTTGCAGCACGAGACTCTATGACACTGATAAGTCGCTTTGAGTTTGGCTCTTTAGCTGAGGAATACAGTTATGAGATAGAAAGCTTTAAAAGTCACCAAATGCTCGTTGATTTAATGATACGTGAGCGCAAACCTTCTTTGGCATTAAAAAAATTAATTGATGATCGTGTGGCTAAAAGCCAGGATTTAAAAGATAAGGCCGAATCCTCAGCTAAGTTGGACAAATATGGGGATTCTATTTCTTTGATGGAACAGGCGATAAAAGAACTAGTCAGGGCATTACGCATTGGCGGGCTAAATATACAGTAATATTTTGAGTCCCCCAGCCATTGAAAGTAACCATTCTTAACAGATTGAATTATTCGTCGTATTCACCGAGGAAAATTTGTGCTCCCTTATGTTCCTGTAAAGCAGCCTTATGAATCCATAAATATGCTTCTTCCGTGTTCCGGGTTACTCCGGTACCGGCCATTAGCAGGAGCCCCAGGTGATACTGTGCATCAGCATGCCCTTGTCGTGCTGCATGCAAGAACCATCTGACAGCTTCTTTATCTCTGTCTTCTACTTCAACCGGCAGTGCGGGGTCATACAGGAACAAATTGGCAAGATTAAATTGTGCATCAATGTCACCTGAAGATGCGGCACGGCTAAACAGGACATAGGCCTTGTCAATATCCTCGATGACACCTTTACCATTGTAGTAAATGACACCAAGCGTACTCTGAGCCCTGGTGTCGCCATTTTCTGCCAGTGGAGTCAATATTTTAACGGCTTTCTCAAAATTTTCCGCCTGATAAGCATTCAGTCCATCTTGTGTAGATTGTGCCATCACACTATTGACAACGAAAATATGACTAATCATCACATAAAATAGCCACTTTTTTATTGAAATATTCATGCTCATTCTCAACTAATGAATGTAATTGATAGTGCTGCCAGAGTATTTGATGCTATTTTATAAAAATTCGCATCGTGAATTCCAGGAAACTCAGCTGAATAAATAGTCCTTTTCTTTTGCCCTGCCCATTTCAATGTGACGCCGATCACTTACCAGGCTGCCGTCCGAGTAGAATGTTTAATGGTACACAAAGTATATTTTATAGATGCTATAGCTCTCTTTAAATGTATTTAAGGTGCATAAGAATGTTATAATATACATTGGCTATTGTTTTTATTTATAATTATTTTCTCAATATATTTAAATATATTTAATAGGGTAATGGAGCACTTCCAGAAAAGAAAGTTGCTGGACTTCAATTAAATATTTGACTGTTAAACATAACACTATATTAAAAGATAAACAACAGGTCCTACAGCATGAATAAAAAGTACACACGGAAATTACTTCTCATCTCTAGCTGTTCAGTTTTACTGATTACCAGTATATTCTCCAGCTATTCATATGCTGAAGCTTCTTTACAGAAAAGTGATACCACACCGGAAATACGTCTTGAATATGTGAAAAAGCTTATCCTTACCTCTTCTGCGGCTAAAATTATCGAGTCGAGTAACAATAAAAAGGCACTCGCAAAAAGAAAAGAAGCGATGCGTTATTATCAACAGGCAATAAAAGAAATGGATGCAGGGGATAAAGTAAAAGCATCTGGTTCTCTGGATCTTGCATCAAAAACGATAGTTGAAGCGGTGCACCTAATCGGAGAAACGGAACAGAGTGTAGATAAACAGAAAATAGATATCAATAACAAACTTGAAAGCATCGAAGCTTTAATGGTGGCTTATCGCCAGATACACGAAGAAAAAAAAATATCACCGAATGCTCAGGTTCATAGCAAGATCGAGAAGTTACTGGCACAATCACGTGCTTCTTATAAAAAAGAGGCGTATGTAGAATCCAGAAAAACAATAGATACCGCGTATGCTCTGGTGAAAAAAGAACTTGAACGCTTACGTGGAGGCGATACACTAGTACGCTCACTGATTTTTGCCACAAGTAAAGACGAGTATATCTATGAACTGGATCGCAACGACACTCATAATATGCTTTTCAATGTCTTACTAAAGGAGAAACAGCCAAGTAAGAGTACGGTCGAAATGGCACAAAAATTTGTAGATAAAGCTGTGGAGTTAAGGCATAAGGCAGAAAGACAGGCATCCAAAGGTAACTATAAGTCAGCGATTGAGGTGCTTGAGGAATCTACAAAAAATTTGGTACGAGCAATCCGCGGTGCAGGTATATACATCCCGGGCTAAGTTATGAATTGATAGTGGGTATTGAATCTTTGTTATATGTTAATAAACATTCAGATCAAAAGGCATACCTCAGCATAATCTGTCTCTTATTTAGCCCAGGAATACTGGCTGCGGACTGGAAGCCACTTTCAGCAGATAATCTTCATGATCCTTATAGTCAGGCCATTGAGATTCTACAGGAGCCTGCAGCGGCTCTATCGGTTTTGCCACCTGATACGGTAGGCAACCACGTGCGCTGGGTAGAGGCGCTACAAAATGGTGAAATCTCACCACGTAGTAATATCTTTCCTGAGACAAAAGTTGAAATTCTTGATGAAGATATCCTGTTCAATGAAACCTCAGATATGCCAATTGTTCTATTTCCTCATGACAAACATACTGCATGGCTAGATTGTAATAACTGCCATGACAAAATTTTCAAAAAGAAAACAGGTGCTACAAAATTTGGAATGTTTGACATCCTTTCAGGACGTTTTTGTGGCCGTTGTCATGGTGCCGTCGCTTTTCCACTGACTGAATGTAAACGCTGCCACAGCGTTTCAAGAAATTAGTTGTCGCTTGATGTCTAAACAATTTTTTCATCTGGGAATTCATCATTATCGTTTACTGGGCTTAAGTACACTCGTTTTACTTATCTTTTGTATGTCTGTTGCAAAAGCTGAATATGGTGATGTAGTCCTCAACAAACATGCAGAGGAGGAAGGGGTTCGCCCGGTTATCTTTCCTCACTGGTTTCATCGGATTCGGTTCCGTTGCAAAGTTTGCCACAATGAGCTTGGTTTTAAGATGCGAGCGGGTGCTAACAATGTAACCATGGATGAAATTACCGAAGGAAAATTTTGCGGTATGTGCCATAACGGTGAAATTGCATGGACTGTAGAAAACTGTGACCTGTGTCATTCAGGTAAACCTGGCCTGAAGAGTGGTATTGTAGGTGGGCACAAGACACTTGGCCCTGGAAAATGGTAGGATTAAAACAAAATATCTGGATTCATGGACATAAGGGATGATCAAGTTAATTTTATGTACCGCTCTCAGAATATTTATAGGCTTTGCTCCTGGTCTAGTGCTAGTCTCATGCTCATCATCTCCAATGGAGTTTCACTATCTCACGGCAAGCGATTATAAGAACCCGGTTTGGCCTGCACCACCAGAACAGCCACACTTCATGTATGTAGGTCAGCTAAAAGGAGAGGATAATTTACGCCCGGTTACTGCAGGAAATCATGCTCGTATGGACACGGCTATTCGCTGGATTACAGGGCTTGGCTTTAGTCGTGATGCGAAAGTAACTTTAGTGAGACCGCAATGTGGTGCCGTAGGACCTAACGGTAGAATATTCATTACAGATGTAGGAAATAATAGTATTTTTGTTTTTGACCCGATTAATGGTGTGTTGGATGTATGGAAAGATGCTGACTGGAGTACACCTTTTATCTCCCCAATAGGCATTGTTGCACTCCCTGATGGCCGGGTTCTTGTTGCAGATTCCGGGGCAGGGTTTATTTATGTTCTTGACTCTACTGGAGCACCACTTTCTAAAATCGGTGAGCATATCCTGAAACGACCTACCGGTCTGGCCTTTGATATAAAGGCTGGGGAGATTTATGTTGCTGATACAGAAGCACAGGATATTAAAGTGTTTGACCTGTATGGTCAGTTGGTCAGAACAATCGGTAGTCCGGGCACCGGTAATGGTGAATTTAATCGCCCAAGTTATCTGGCTTTTAAGTCTGGAAAGCTATATGTAACTGACACATTGAATGCACGGATTCAGGTATTTTCTTCCTCAGGTGATTTTTTATCTATTGTTGGGGGGCGGGGGTTATATGTAGGGAATCTGACACATCCAAAAGGAGTGGCCGTTGACTCAGATGAAAACATATACGTTATTGAATCCTTTTATGATTATTTACTAATATTTAATCCCCAGGGTAAATATTTGATGCCTATAGGTGGCAGTGGCCAGAAGCCTGGTAAATTCTTTCTCCCTGCCGGAATATGGATTGATGGTGGCGACAGAATATATATTGCTGATATGTTCAATGCACGAGTTATGGTATTTCAATATCTTGGTGGTTAGCGGGTAAAAAAATGAATGTCAGTCTATCTGTTAGATTTATTTTTGCTTGTATGTTGCTCTCTTTGAGCTTTACAACACGCGCAGCCTTAGAGTCAAACATCTCACTGACAAAACATAATTTATCAGTGTCTGGTCAGGGGGATATCATAGCTACCAGTGAAGATGAGATATGTGTCTTCTGCCATACACCCCATGGTGCAACAACAGAGCCCGGGGCTCCCTTGTGGAATAAAGCATTATCGGGCCAGTCATACACAACCTATATGTCCTCTTCTATCGATGCTGAGCTAGTTGGAAATCAGCTTGCACAGCCTGCCGGCAGTTCAAAGCTTTGCCTGTCCTGTCATGATGGAACCCTGGCAATTGGTGCAGTGAATGTAAAAGCAGGGCAGCAGAATGTACTGATAGACCTGGCAGGAATTGACCCTGGCGGGAAGATGCCTGCAGCAGGTTCATTAACTGGTTTTACCCGCAACCTAAGCACTGACCTGAGTAATGACCACCCTATTTCAGTGACATACGATGACACACTTTCAAATAAGGATGGTGAATTGCGTGTTCCGGATGCCCAGCAACGCATACCTCCTGGAAGTGGTGACGATGTTGCAATAAGAAACCATGCTGCAGGAGTAATACCATTGTTGCCTCTCGAATCAACCGGCCCCAATGGTAAAGGACAAGTACAATGTGCAACATGCCATGACCCTCATGTAAGGGATACTGATGCTACGATAAATAACAAATTTCTACGCGCTAACAGATTCCAGAATGCCGCACCAGTTGCCGGGAATATCTTTAATGAAAACCTGGATACTATTTGCCTTGCCTGCCATGACAAAGATCTCGGTAGCGCGGGATGGGCACAATCAGCACATGCTAATAACCTGGTAGCTAATGAGCAATACAAAGCCCTTGCTGCTGGAGAACGTGATTTCCCTTCTGATATTTCTGTATGGGAAGCGGCGTGTTTAAATTGTCACGATACGCATACCGTCTCAGGTGCCCGGAGGCTGGCACGTGAAGGGACTGACGACACAAATACACCTAAACAGGGTGGCAACTCCGCTATAGAAGAAACCTGTTATCAGTGCCATACAAATTCTGCTGAAACCATCCTTTCTTCCACAACTAATGTACCCAATATCAAAGATATTTTTAATCTTGTTCGCCATATGCCGATAACGACGAGTGACCAGCAAGCAACAACTGAGGTGCATGATATTGGAACAGGCAGTGATGGGTTTGAGGGAACCAAAAGAGGAATAAACTTTGTCGAGGATCAAAACCTGCTTGGTAAGGGTGCAGGAAACAAGATAAACCGTCATGCCGAGTGTACAGATTGCCATAATCCTCATCGCGTAATAAAGAATTTTCTGTTTAATGCGAATGCCGCAGCGCCTGATTCAGCAGGCACTCATCGCCCAGGGGGAGTGAATGGAAATATTGCATCAGGCGTACTACGAGGGATTTGGGGAGTAGAGCCGAATTATTCGGGCTCCAGCTTCTTTGACTTACCATCCAGTTACACTATAAAGCAGGGTGTCGGAAGCAGCACATCTGTCAATGCTGCCCACCTTACTCGCGAATACCAGCTTTGCTTCAAATGTCACTCCGATTATGGTTACGATGATAATAACGTCTATCCTACCGGTAATCGTCCTAATTTAGATGATTCAGGAGGCAGCACACCGCAAGGTACAAATAAAATGGACCAATACACCAATCAGGCGCGAGAATTCCAGGCACCCACTGGGGACAAGGGTGAGTCAGGTGGTAACCATCGCTCCTGGCATCCTGTGGTTGACGATACAGGTAGAGCGCTAGGTGACCGTTCGATAGATGCAGCAGATAACCCCTGGCGCCCTCCATTTGACGCAGCTGTTGGGACACAGACCATGCATTGCAGTGATTGCCATGGCCCTGATACTGCAAATGATACAATTGATCCAAATGGTGGTGAGGATGGTGAACCCTGGGGGCCACATGGTTCTCAAAATGATTTTATCCTGAAAGGCACCTGGGATGGATTGACAGGCGGAAACAGCAGCGACGTCCCTGCAACAGACCCAAACAATGGCATCTGTTTCAAGTGCCATGAATTCCAGGCCTATGCTGACCGTAATGGTGATAATAGTTACGACAGCGGCTTTAGTGGGACCTCAGGGGGTATGGGGGGAGGGACTAGCAATAACCTACATGCTCGTCATGCTGCTAGAATAGGAAAAATGCACTGCAACTGGTGTCATGTAGCGGTACCACATGGATGGAAAAATAAGGCCTTCCTGGTCAACTTGAATGACGTTGGGGCAGAAGCCGGGCAGGCCGGTATCGAGGTGCCCATTGGGTCTTCTGCCCAAACTTATGATGTCGGGCCTTATTACAATAACGCAAAGCTGAAAATCAGAACATTTCGTACCAGCGGCAATTGGAGTGCTAATAGTTGCGGTTCGTCCAGTGGGGGGGGGTTCAATACTGGAACAAGGTGGATGAGACGAGTGTGCTCTAACCCTCCATGATGCGTATTCTCAGGATTTTAGGCAGCTTAAGGCTAACACTCTTTGGTATTGTGCTGATAGCAACAGGTGTGTTGCTGAATATATATATCCCAGGTAACCCGGATCTGTTTATCAGCGGGCCCGTTGGTTTTCTCTCGCTTAATTTACTCGCCGCAATTATTACCAGGCCACAGATGCGCCGGCAACATGCCCTTTTGCTGTTTCATTTGTGCCTGCTCGCGCTGGTTGTAGTTGTATTTCTTGGCAGGCTGACTCATTTTAAGGGACAGGTGGAATTGACCGAAGGTCAATGGTTGGAAGCAGCAAACCTGGTAACCGTGAGTAGTGGCCCCTGGTACCATAACATATTGACTGATATTCAATTGCAACAGGGGCCAATTCAGGTCGCTTATACCACGCAGAATTATCGTCAGAAGACCCATAGCCAGATACTGCTGACATCAGCACAGGGGGTCACAGAGGCGGCAATGATTGATGATAACAATCCACTGGTGATTGATAACTACCGATTCTATATCACACCGAATAAGGGGTTTTCGGCAATACTCCGCTGGGTAGATCTGGCAGGACAAACTGTTCTGGGTGCCGTGAACTTTCCTTCTTATCCAGCACTGGACTTTAAACAAAAACAGCAATGGGTTACCCCTGAGGGTGAAAAACTGTCTTTGCGATTGATCATTGAAAATATCGCTGATGCTAATAACAACTGGATATTAAGCAGTAAAGTTTCGAAACCTCGACTGGATGTGATTGTAAATGACAAGGTACACACATCTCTGTTTCCAGGAGATTCAATGAAATTATCGGGTGGAGAACTTCAATTCATGCAGCTAAAAATGTGGATGGGTTACTACATCAACTATGACCCAAACTCACGCTGGATATTTCTTATTGCACTGTTAGGGGTGCTAGCGATGTCTTTGCACCTGTACGGAAGACAGGTAAATGCGCCGACTCTTGTGCGAAAACTAGTAGCGGTAGAAAAATAGATATCCAATACATTCTGATTGCCTGTGGTCTGCTTGCCTATCTTGGGGCACTTGTCACTGCGGTTTTTAAACGGCACATGCAACTGCAGTCTTTCTATCCAGAAGGGATGCTGCAGGTCGTTGGCATCTTTCTATTCATACTCACCATTATTCTTCGCTGGCAAATAGTGGGACATGGCCCATTTATCTCCATGTTTGAGATTCTGCTCAGCAGCCTGTTTAGTCTGGGTTTAATATTTCTTCTAGCCACTTTCTTCTCTCCAGGCATGCGGCAGGCAACTATTCCGGCTTATCTGGTCATTATTCTTCTTGCCTATTGGGCATTGATGACAGGCAATGAAGGGGGGGCATTACCTCCTACCTATGATAACAACTGGTTATGGGCTCATGTGTTTATGGGTAAAATATTTCTTGGATTAAATTTGATTGCTACAAGCCTGGCAATATCTGGTTTGTGGCAGGTTTTGGTATTGAAAAAGGATGTATCCTCGGTGGATTTAACCTGGGTTGAAACTGCCGCCTGGCGTTATTTGTCTATTTCCTTCATCTTTCACAGCCTGATGCTGCTTGTGGGTGCACTTTGGGCGCAGGATGCATGGGGTCGTTATTGGGGCTGGGATCCTTTGGAGTCCTGGGCTTTTGTGACCTGGCTTTCTATGGCATTCGCTCTTCATTCCAGAGTAACATTTCGATATAGCAATATCATTGGTTGGGTGATTATTACGATAATTTTCATGTTGGCCTTTTTTACATTTTTTGGCATTCCTTTTATCAGTATAGCACCACATAGAGGTGCAATATAAATCACTCAGACTAATTTGGAATTTTGCAATATCAAATTAATAAGATTTTGAAATTAACGCAGTAATATCAAAATCACCCCATACCGCGCCGCTTTGCCAGCCGTGATAAATAGTAGCGCCGGCCAGAAATGAATTTTCAGCCAGCCCGCAGCCAGACAAAGCGGGTCGCCAACAACAGGTAGCCAGGACAGCAGCAGTATTGGGCTGCCGTGTTTTTCCAGCCAGTTGGCGGCTCTCAGGTTTTCGGGTTTTTTCAACAGTTTCTGTGTCGGCCAGTAGTGGGCGATAAGTAGACCAATTAACCATGAGGACATACCGCCCAGCGTATTACCGGCAGTGGCGACAAGTAGTAGGGCAAGTGGATCGTGGGCATTATTCAGAGTCAGAGCGATCAGAATGGCTTCAGAGCTGCCGGGCAGCAATGTGGAAGAAATGAAGGCACTTGTAAAGAGTCCCAACAACCCCCATTCATTGATGATATCTGTCATATAGCAATGTTATTCTGGTAGCTAGCGAATACCTGACATAAATAATCGGCTATTCGCCTCACAATTGATGGTGGAATAAAGGCACCTCTGATCAATTCATGAACTCGTTTCTTACGCCTAAAATATTCAGTTTTTTCGTTGAAAATCTTCGCAATAGCTAGCTATTACGTGTGATTTCCGCCTCAAACCTGAATTATTAGATCGTAATCTACTTCGTCCAGAATTAATCAGAGGTTCCCTAGATTTTAGCACTGTATGAAATGACTTTTTGGCTTTCTGAGCGTATGATTGGCGCCCTTTCGCGGACGTATACATTAATTTGAGGTTAGGGAATGAGTGAAGTAACAAAAGAACAGATTGAAGAGGCACTGAAACTGGTGGTTGATCCCTATACTGAACAGGATCCGGTCAGTGGTAAAACGGTCAAGAAGATCGATATCAAAGACGGTAAGGTCGAGGTGAATATCGTTGCCGGTTATCCTAACAGGGGTTTTGCCGATGAGTTTGCCGCCAGTCTGAAAGAAAAGATCATGGCGGTTGATGGTATCTCCGATGCTACTGTCAACGTCTCATTCAAAGTTGCTACACATGGCGTGCAGAAAGGCGTCACCATGCTGGATAATGTCAAGAACATTATCGCAATTGCCTCAGGTAAAGGTGGTGTCGGTAAATCTACCGTTGCGGTCAATCTGGCATTGGCGCTATCAGCTGAAGGTGCATCTGTGGGTATTCTTGATGCTGATATTTATGGTCCCTCTCAGCCTCGCATGCTGGGCGTTTCTGCTCAGCCAGAATCAAAAGACGGTAATTCATTGGAGCCGATGATGTCCTACCATCTACAGGCGATGTCGATTGGTTTTCTGATTGATGAGGAAACGCCGATGATCTGGCGTGGCCCGATGGTGACTCAGGCACTGGAGCAGCTGCTTAAAGATACCCGCTGGAATGACCTTGATTATCTGATCATAGATCTGCCGCCAGGCACCGGTGACACACAGCTAACACTGGCACAGAAAGTCCCTGTGAGTGGTTCTGTTATTGTTACTACGCCTCAGGATATTGCCCTGCTGGATGCCCGTAAGGCATTGAAGATGTTCGAGAAAGTTGAAATACCAGTTCTGGGTGTTGTCGAGAACATGAGCACCTATATCTGCTCAAAATGTGGCAATGAAGAACACATCTTCGGTGAAGGTGGCGGTCTGAGTATGGCAGAGCAGTATGATGTCGATTACCTGGGATCGATTCCTCTGGATATTGCTATTCGCAAGCACGTCGATGAAGGCAAGCCAACAGTCGTGGCTGATCCTGAAGGGCGTATCGCGATGAACTATCGTGAAATAGCTCGTCGTACTGCAGCCAAATTATCGAAGAAGAAAAAAGACTTTACCGCGGCATTTCCGAATATTGTGATTGATAATAGCTAAGGAACCTCTGATGTGTATGCCATGCCTCTGCGAGACCTGAAGCGTGCAGCTACAAAGCGTGCTTCGCAGCGAATGGCCCGGTCCTTTGCAAGAAGCACAATACCGTAGATGTGCGCTTCAGGCCTCGCCCTGCGGGGCTTACTGTCTGATTCACACTCTGCGTTGTCACTTTTCACCAGGCCCAGGCATGCCTTCAAAGTTCCGCCTTGATTGTGAATCAGACTGTAAGCCAGAGGTATGGCATAATTGATCAGAGGTTCCCTAATATCACACCTGCTTGAATCTATAGAAAAGACCGGCATGAGTGTTTCTCATGACGGTTTTTTTCAGTAATAATGTGTTCACCATAATTCAGGTGGCATTATAATGTTCAACAGAATTTGTATGTAGGTGCGAATTCATTCGCACAAAAATCACAAAATTTATTTTTGTTGTATCGCAGGTACTGTGTTCGAATGAATTCGAACCTACAATAATAAAATAAGAAACTATGGGACAAGCCCTCATAGTGTTCCAATAACAGCTAGCAGGAGTATTTTTTATGGGCGTAAAGTCCGATAAATGGATTCGTAAAATGGTGCAGGAAGCAGGCATGATTGAGCCGTTTGAATCGGATCAGGTGCGGACCAATGCAGACGGCGACAAGCTGGTTTCCTATGGTACATCCAGCTATGGCTACGACATTCGCTGCTCTGATGAATTCAAGATTTTTACCAATATTAACTCAGCACTGGTGGATCCGAAGAACTTCGATGAGAACAGCTTCGTTGATTTCAAAGGTGATGTCTGCATCATTCCACCAAACTCTTTCGCATTGGCAAGAACGGTTGAATACCTGCGCATTCCACGCAATGTGCTCACGATCTGCCTGGGTAAATCGACCTATGCGCGCTGTGGCATCATTGTTAATGTCACACCGTTTGAGCCGGAATGGGAAGGGCATGTAACACTGGAATTTTCCAACACCACGCCATTACCTGCCAAGATCTATGCCAACGAGGGTGTGGCACAGGTGATATTCTTTGAGGGTGATGAAGAGTGCGAAACCTCCTACAAGGATCGCGGGGGGAAATATCAGGGACAGACTGGCGTTACCCTGCCTAAAACCTGAGAGCACTAACAGTACATAACTATGTATAAACCAAAGAATCTGAACGAATATCTTCACCTGATCAATGATGCAGTGTTTGAAATGGAAGAGTTAATCTATTGTGCTGAGGAAGAATTTGATAATGAAATGGATGGCATGACCCAGTCTTTTCAGATAATTATTACTGAATTAAAAAAATTTCAAGCAGCGGTTAAAAGTAGTGAGATTGTACCGGGTGAGTTCAAAGCTGAAGGTTTTTTGCCACTGGTGGTAAATATGCGGTCCGGCAGGCTCCCTGTTCAGCATCTGTTGAAAGAACTTGATAGAATTGCCCGACAAGGTCTCGACGAGGACTGATGGTAAGATAAACTTATGTCCGGCAATTCAATAGGCAAGCTTTTCACAGTCACCAGTTTTGGTGAAAGCCATGGTGCGGCCATCGGCTGTATCATTGACGGTTGCCCTCCTGGTTTAAAGTTAAGCGAAACCGATATCCAGCCTGATCTTGACCGGCGCAAACCCGGCACCTCGCGGCATACTACCCAGCGTCGTGAGTCGGATGAAGTCGAAATCCTTTCCGGTGTATTTGAAGGCATGACTACCGGTACACCTATCGGCCTGCTGATTCGCAATACAGATCAGCGTTCCAAAGACTATTCTGATATTAAGGACATTTTCAGGCCGGGTCATGCTGATCTGACCTATGAAAGAAAATACGGCTTGCGTGATTACCGCGGTGGTGGTCGGTCATCTGCACGCGAAACAGCCATGCGTGTAGCTGCCGGTGCGGTAGCAAAAAAATATCTGAAGATCCGCTACGGTATTTGTATCCGCGGTTATCTGGCACAGCTGGGCCCGATCAAAATCGACAGGCTGGATTGGGATGTTGTCGAACAAAATCCTTTCTTCTGCCCCGATGTGGACAAAATCGCTGAGCTGGAGTCCTATATGGACGCACTACGCAAAGAGGGAAATTCAGTTGGTGCAAGAATCAATGTAGTTGCCAGCGGCGTTCCTGTTGGTTTGGGCGAGCCGGTATTTGATCGACTGGATGCTGATATCTCTCATGCACTGATGTGCATCAATGCCGCAAAGGGTGTCGAAATTGGTGCCGGTTTTGACTGTATTGAGCAGAAAGGTACTGAGCATCGTGACTTGATTACGCCTGACGGTTTTCTGACTAATAATGCCGGCGGTATTTTGGGTGGGATATCCAGTGGACAGGAGATTCTGGCCAGTGTTGCTTTTAAACCCACCTCGTCACTGCGTCTTCCCGGACTGACTGTCAATAAAAAAGGCGAATCTACCGAGGCTGTTACTACCGGACGGCATGACCCCTGTGTCGGGATTCGAGCGACACCGATCGTTGAGGCGATGCTGGCAATTGTGCTGATGGATCATGTTTTGCGGCATCGGGGCCAGAACGCCGATGTCATTGCGGAGCCGTTGCCGTAGCTGCTGAGTAGTCCAAGTCCATGCCTTACTGGCGTCTGTCATCATTTTATTTCGTTTATTTCGGCACCCTGGGTGTGTTGCTCCCGTACTGGTCTCCATATCTGGCGTCATTAGGCTTCTCGCTAGCTGAAATCGGTAAATTGATGGCCATCATCATGGTTACCAAAATGATTGCCCCATATATATGGGCCTGGTTGGCTGACCAAAGTCGATCCAGTATGCGACTGGTTCGACTGGCGACGTTGCTGTCTGCCATCTTCTACCTTGGTGTATTTTTTGGCACGGGTTTCTGGTGGCTGATGGTTGTGATGACGTTGTTTACCTTCTTCTGGAATGCAGTGCTACCGCAGGTGGAAGTCACTACGCTGAATCATCTGGGTGATGATAATGATCGCTACGGCAAAGTACGCCTTTGGGGGTCTATAGGCTTTATTTTCTCATCTCTGGTTTTAGGATATGCGCTAGATAGTAATCCGGCATCACTGGTATTGCCGGTAGTTATGATCTTCCTGACAGGTATTTTTATTTCTACTGTATTCATTCCCGATGTGGGAAAGCCGGCACACCTCGAGCAGGCTGGAATAGTGAGGTATATACTTCAATATCCCGAGCTGATGAGTTTCCTCATGGTCAGCTTTCTGCTACAGGTCAGTCACGCACCCTATTACACCTTTTATACGCTCTACCTGTCTGGATACGGTTATAGTAAAACAGTAATCGGGATATTGTGGGCTGTGGGAGTGCTGTTCGAGGTTATACTTTTTCTCAACCTGCACCGAATACTCAAGCATGTACGTTTTCGAGTCTTGTTAATCGGCAGTTGCCTCATCACTGGCCTGCGTTGGCTGACCATAGGACTGTTCCCTGAATCATTGCTACTTCTGGTGCTGGCCCAGGTGCTGCATGCGATAAGCTTCGGCCTGTTTCATGGTGTGGCAGTATCGATGGTGCATCGCTATTTTACCGGCAGGCATCAGCACCGGGGAATGGCGCTATACGGCAGTATCAGCTTTGGTGCAGGTGGCGCCGTGGGTAGCCTGGCCAGTGGTTATATGATGGGCTGGATCGGCGCAAGTTTTACATTTGCAGTTGCCAGTCTGGTGGCCCTCATTGCCGCAGTACTTGCATGGTTTAGCGTTAAGGGAAAATTTGAAAAGCCAGCATGAATGAATCAACATGCAAAAATTGTTATCGAACTTATAATTGCTGCAGTCAGTCATGGAATTCAAATTAAAGAGATAAAAAAATGTCACTAATTGAACGAAAAGTAGAGCTACTGTCGCCAGCAGGTACGTTGAAGAGTCAACATTATGCGATGGCTTTTGGTGCTGATGCGGTGTATGCCGGTCTACCTCGCTATTCGCTGCGGGTACGTAATAATGATTTTGATATCGAAAATTTGTCTGTTGGTATTGAGGCTGCGCATGTTCAGGGGAAACGTTTTTTTGTAGCCGTTAACATCATGCCACATGGCAGTAAGTTGAAGACCTTTCTGGCCGACATGGCAAAAATAGTTGTTTTGAAACCGGATGCTTTGATCATGTCAGATCCGGGGCTGATTATGCTGATCAGGGAAAACTGGCCGGATATGCCGATCCATCTATCTGTACAGATGAATACAGTCAATGCAGCAGCAGTAAAATTCTGGCAGGGCGTGGGTATCGAAAGAATTATCCTGTCACGTGAGCTTTCATTGGGCGAGGTGGAAGATATTCGTCAGCAGTGTCCGGATATCGAGCTCGAAGTCTTTGTCCATGGCTCACTCTGTATCGCCTATTCCGGCCGTTGTTTATTGTCCGGTTACTTCAATCATCGTGATCCCAACCAGGGCAGCTGTACGAATTCCTGCCGCTGGGATTATAAGGTGGACGGTAAGGAAACTGAGGCGGGCATTGTGCAGGGCAGTCAGGATTTTCAGGCAGATAACCGGCATGAGAATGCCCAGCATGTGATGCTGCTGGAAGAATTTAATCGTCCTGGCGAGTTAATGCCAATCGAGGAAGATGAACACGGTACCTACATCATGAACTCTAAGGATCTGCGTGCCGTTGAACATGTTACACAACTGGTGGAGATGGGTGTTGATTGTCTGAAGATAGAAGGGCGCACCAAGTCCCATTATTATGCAGCCAGAACCAGCCAGATCTACCGCCAGGCGATAGATGATGCATTTGCCGGCAGGGAGTTCGATCCATCACTGATGGGTGAACTGGAGTCACTGGCCAATAGAGGGTATACCGACGGATTCTTCGTTCGCCACTACAGTCAGGAACTGCAACGCTATCATGATAATGCTTCAAACTCGCAACGCCAGATGTTCGTAGGTGAGGTGATGGAACAGGATGATGATGGAATGTCACTGATTGATGTCAAAAACAAGTTTCTGGTAGGCGATTCACTGGAGTTGCTGACACCACTTGGGAACACCTCTTTCAAACTCAATGAAATGCAGGACAAAGACGGTAAGCCATTGAAAGTGGCACCGGGGGGTGGGTGGAAGGTTAAGATTCCGTTACCGGTTGAGGCGGGGGAGTTTGGGTTGTTGGTTAGGGATTTGTAGGTAAAAAAGTTCCAAGTTCCAAGATCCAAGTTCCAAGTAAAATCGGTTTGGTTTCAGACTTGGAACTTGGATCTTGGAACTTGGAACTTTTTCACCCAATCATCGCCCTAAGCACCTCAGTCCACGTTTTAGCAATATTCTGACGGTTATACCCCCCACCCCCTGTAACAAGCAGTCTTCCCTGGCAATGTTCATCGGCAATTCGGCATAGTCGTCGAGTTGCGTGAGCGTGGGCATCCGGGGTCAGTGCCATGTGTGTGATCGGGTCTCCTAGTACACTGTCTGCACCGGCTTGCAGAATAATGAATTCCGGTTTTACCAGAGCAAGGAAATCTTCAATTTTTTCCCATACAGTATAGAAATCTCTATCCTGCACATTGGGAGGAGACAGTGGAAAATTCAGTTTGCTTCCTTTTGCGACGCCAGTGCCAGTTTCTGAGCTGAAGCCGGTGCCGGGATAGAGATAATTGCCGTCTTCATGGATATCTGCGATGTAAATGTCCGGGTCATTCTCATATTCATAGAACACACCATCGCCATGATGGGCATCGATATCGACATAGGCAATGCGTTGTATATCGTGATTTCTGCGTAATTCCTCAATCAATATCCCAATATCGTTAACTGCACAAAATCCCGCAGCAGTATTCCGGCGGGCATGATGCAAGCCGGCTATCGGTACGAACACCCTTGTTGTTCTGCCAGACATGATTCGCCTTGCTCCATCAAGTACGCAGCCAGCAACGACAGAAGCAGATTCATAGATGCCCGGAAATGCAGGAGTATCGCCACAGTCCAGCGTACCTGATCCAAGGGCAGATAGCCGGATTAACTTTTCAACGTAGACATGAGTATGAAAGTATTCCAGCTCATCTTTACTGGCGCTTACAGGACTAGCAACAGTTACCAGCTTGTTGAGACATTGGTTGCAGGCGTTTTTCCAGAAGGCATCCAGACGGTCTGGACCAAATGGGTGCCCCTCTCCAAAGCCATAGGCGGCCAGTTCTTCTCCATAGTAGACTGTTATCATCTCAGGGCACTTCAATTCATGAAAGCTTGCATGTATCAGATATTGTCATGATTTATGGGAAGATTGTAATATCCTGGGATATACTTATTTGTAAATATGAAAAGCATATATAAAAGAAGATTGCCTGACAACAAGGTACCCAATAGAGTTAAAGTCCTGCTCCAGGGGTTCCTTGTGCTGGTGATGATGTTTAGCTTCATGCTAAAGGCTTTTGCCTGGACATGCGTCTATGTGTCTTCTTATCACAAGGGTTATGCATGGTCTGATGGTATCGAACGTGGTTTACGTGAGGGACTGAAAGGGCATTGTGATCTGATTCAGTTCAATATGGATACCAAACGGAACAAAGATGAGCTCTATAAAATACAAAAAGCGCGAGAAATAGCTCATAAAATCAAACAAATAAAACCTGATGTGTTGATTGTTTCAGATGATAATGCGGCCAAGTATCTTATCGTTCCCTATTTTAGAGGAGGAAAAACACCGGTAGTGTTTTCCGGCATAAACTGGACGGTTAAGGAATACGGGTTTCCTGCCGAAAACGTAACAGGGATGATAGAGGTGGCCCCGCTCAATCCAATGTTGGAATGGGCGCGTAAATTGACACAGCAGGGGAATAAGGGATTGTATATTGGCGCAAATACTCTTACTGAAACAAAGTTCCTGAAACAGGTGGTGAAAGTAGCGGCTGATATGGATATGATTATAGACGGTACGCTGGTCGATACACTGGAAGCCTGGCAAAAGGCCTTCCAACAGGCAACAGATGTGGATTTTATTATTTTTGGCAGTCCATCAGGTATTGTGGACTGGGACATTAATTTAGCAGAAGAAATTGTAAGAAAGTCTAGTGAAAAACTTACACTGACAAATTATGACTGGATGATGTCTATTGCAATGCTCGGTTTTGTCGAAATTCCTGAAGAGCATGGAAGATGGTCTGCAAAGGTATCGATAGCTATCCAGGGAGGTCTGCCGATACAGCGGATACCGATCATTGCCAGTCGAAAATGGGAGGTATATGAGAATCCGCAGCTGTTAAAGCATGCAGGTATTAAGATCCCAAAAGCTTTACGGGCAAGGGCAAAAAAATTTAGTCAAGTAGCGAAAGATGGCAGCGAGTAAAAAGTTATTGAGGCACCCTCGCCTGCAGGGTCTGTTCTTTGCAGCACTTGTTCTGTTTGGTGGTCTGGTTGTCATGTTTGCTGATGTACAAGCAGAGAAAAAGAAATTTCTGAACTATTCTGATCTTATTTATCAAGGGATTGCTCAGCGGTTATTAACCGCGGAAGGGGTCATTACTGCCCTGGTCACATTCGGTCAGGATAGTGATATTGATGGCAACAGTGCTGATAGCGCCCTTCAAGATTTGGTGAAAACTTATCCTTATATCTACGCACTGGCTAAACTCGACTGGGTTCGCTATCGCGAACGCAGTACTTATGAAAAAACCATGCAGGAAAATGGCATGGCTGGCATGTTGATCCACGAGTATGACCAGGATAAGGATGTTTTTGTTAAGGCCAGGAAGAGAAATGCCTACCTGGTGACTAGTATGCTGGTTCCTATGGAGCCCGTGACATCTCAATTACTTGGTCTGGATTTGCTGGTGAATGATGAGTTTGCAGAAGCTGTTTATCTTGCGATGAAAAATGGTACGGTCTCGTTGATCAATAGTCCTGAATTTCTCAACAACCAGTCAAGTCTGCTCATGCTGAAAAATACCTACTTTGGCCGCCTACGCCCTGAATCATTGCTGGAAAGTGAGCACCAGATAAATGGCGCCGTTATGCTTTTTATTGATCAGCAGAAAATGGTCTCTTCTATAATAAAAAATTTTCCTGATATTGATTTCGAACTGACATTGCTTGATATAAATTTGTCTAAAAAAAATGGATTAAAGGCTGTTAAAAACCATGAAAATGTTCAAAAAGTCTTCCCTGCTACAGTTTTATATACACAACAGCGGGTAATTAAGGTAGCAAACCGTGATGTCCTGTTAAAAGTGAGTAGCAAGTATTCTCCCGGTGTAATACAAATAATCATTGCAGTCGCTGTTATGCTGTTGATTGCCGTTGCATTAAGAATATGGAGTACATCCCGTAAGCAGCAGATGATTGCATCGATAAATCAGGAAAAAGCATTTTATGACTTGTTCAGTGAGCGTGAAAGGGCTGAAGTAACCTTAAGCTCTATCACAGATGCTGTGATTACTACGGATGATCATGACAATATCACTTTTTTGAATCCAGTTGCTGAAAAATTCCTGGGTATCTCCAATGATGATGCTTTTGGCAAGCCGATTGATGATGTAGTCCAGCTAGTTGATGAACAGAACGGGGAAAACCTCGGTAATCCGCTAGAGCATTACTTAGAAAAAATCCCTGCAAGCCTGGGGGGCAAGTCTACCTGTATTCTCGCTATGTCGGACGGCCAGAGCCCTTTGTCAATTGATCTTTCGTGTTCAAAATTAAAAGATATCCAGGGAAATGAGATGGGTTCGGTTATTGTAATGCGGGATGTTACCCATGAAAGAGAGCTGAAAAGGCAACTATCATACCAGGCCAGCCATGATTCCCTGACTGGTTTGGTGAACAGGGCGAAGTTTGAAGAAGAGCTTAAAAAGGCGATTCTCACCTGCCCCGAGGATAATGAAGATGCTCCCGGCCATGTCCTGTGCTACATGGATCTTGATCAGTTTAAAATTGTCAATGATACATGTGGACATATTGCTGGAGATGCCTTACTGAAGCAATTGAGTCAGTTACTTATTAAACGAGTTCGTGACGTCGATGTGCTGGCACGGCTCGGTGGTGATGAGTTTGGCTTACTCCTGTGTGGCTGTGATCTTGAGGATGCCCTGTCAATCGCTGACACACTACGGCTTTCTGTAAGACAATTCATTTTTCGCTGGGATGGACGTGCCTTTGATGTACGTGTCAGCATTGGTGTTGTTGCTATTAATGACCCAAAGAGTACGCATGCCGAATTGTTGAGCGCCGCAGATGTTGCTTGCTACATAGCCAAAGAATCGGGTAGAGACTATGTACATGCATACAATCCGGAGGAAAAATCAGTTACACAGCACCATGAGCTTATGAAGTGGTCACAAAAGATTCAGGATGCTCTACGTACTGATAAGTTTCATTTAATGTTACAGACTATGACGCCGCTGCTTTCTGCGCAAGCCAACATCCAGGCGCAGGAATTTCTGTTACGTATACGTATGGATGATGGCAGTATTATTATGCCTTCTACATTCATTCCCGCTGCGGAACGTTATGGATTGATGCGTGACGTAGACATGTGGGTGATAGAACATAGCTTTGAGGTTATTCATGATGTCAGGAAAGACACAGATCCATCTGTGACTTACCTGTTCAGTATTAATCTTTCGGGGCAGTCGGTGGGGGACCCTGAAATCAGTGAATTCATTATCAGGAAAATCAAAGAGTATGAAATTGATCCAAACCAGATTATGCTGGAAATCACAGAAACAGCCGCCATTACAAATTTTCAAACAGCACTGGATTTTATTGCCAGGCTTAGTGACATTGGCTGTCGTTTCGCGCTGGATGATTTTGGAGCGGGCCTGAGTTCGTTTGGATATCTGAAACGAATGAAGGTTGACTTTTTGAAAATTGATGGACAGTTTGTTAAAGGTATGGCAGAAGACCCGATTGATCGTATGATGGTCAATAATATTACCCACCTTGCCTATGGGCTGGGTCTCTTTGTCATCGCGGAATCAGTCGAAGATGCAACATTGCTTGAAATGCTTCGCGAAATAGGTGTCCACTTCGCCCAGGGTTACCATGTTCAGCGCCCTACCAGCATAGAAGCATGGAAGAAAGAAAATATGTTGAAAACTATTTTTATGCGGGTAGTACGTTAATCTTATTGTTAAAATTCCCCAGGTGTATAGGCCCTGATGCTCAGGGCATGAATTTCGGATTTCATGGCATCGCCGAGGGCATCATAGATAGCCCGGTGACGTTGCACGGTATTCATGTCAGTAAAGGCTTCTGTGACAATAATTACATCAAAGTGACCACCACCCGCTTTGGCACCTTCATGCCCGGCATGCTCGTGCGAACGGTCAATTATTTCCAGGCTTTCCGGTGACAGGGATGCAGTCAATTTTTCACGTATCATCTCTATGCGGTTCATTGCGGGAAGACCTTTTTGTAGGGTTTTACTGAAACAGTCGCATAAACACCTGCTTTGATGTAGGGGTCGCTGTTTGCCCATTGCTGAGCTGCAGATAAGGAATTGAACTCGGCAACAATCAGACTGCCGGTGAAGCCTGCCGGGCCGGGGTCTTCCGAATCAATACCAGGGAAGGGGCCGGCTGTGAGCAGGCGTCCTTCATTTTGTAACTGTTCAAGTCGTGCCAGGTGTTCCTGCCTCACTGATAAACGCCTGTCCAGGCTTTCAGGGGTATCAGTTCCAATTATGGTGTAATACATCTGTTCCCTTTGATAATTAAATGACCGTTATATTGTCGCACCGTCATTGCATTCGGGCAATTCCAATCACTAATCAGTTATAATGCGGGGTTAACTTATTTACATTATATTGTACGAATAGCAAGCGCATATGGCCCAGTATTTCGAAATCCACCCTGAAAATCCTCAGCAGCGCCTGATTTATCAGGCCGTAGAAATTTTAAACCAGGGTGGCGTCATAGTCTATCCAACCGATTCCAGCTATGCGCTGGGTTGCCACATTGGTGACAAACAGGCGTTGAATAGAATTCGCTCCATCCGGCGAGTAGACGCCAGGCATAATTTCACCCTGGTCTGCCGCGACTTATCCGAGCTGTCGACCTATGCAAAAGTTGAAAATAGCGTTTACCGATTATTAAAACACTACACCCCCGGGGCCTACACCTTCATTCTGAAGGCAACGGGCGAAGTGCCACGCCGCCTGCAGAACCCCAAACGTAAGACTATCGGCCTCCGTGTACCGAATAACAACATTACCCTGGCGCTGCTGGAACAGTTAAGGCAGCCAATAATGAGCAGCACCTTAATTCTACCTAATGATGAGCAGCCACTAAGTGAACCTCATAACATCCGCGAGCAACTGGAACATCAGGTCGATCTGGTGATCGATGGTGGGTTCTGTGGGCAGGAAGCAACGACAGTAATCGATATGGTTAATGGGGTGCCTGAGATTATCCGGCGGGGAAAGGGGGATGTGGCGCCTTTTGAATAACAACAGAAGTTTTACGTATTACGTTTTATGTTTTACGTAAACCGTAAACCGTAATACATTCATTTCAGCTGAAACCGGTTATAATCCCTCCCCATGCATGAACTCTCATTAATTCAAAAAATTGTCACCTGGGCTGTTCCCGTGCTGTTTGCTATCACTGTGCATGAGGTGGCGCATGGTTGGGTGGCGCTTCGTTTCGGGGATAGTACGGCAAAGATGGCCGGACGTCTGACACTGAATCCTTTTAAACATGTTGATCTGGTGGGTACTGTATTGGTGCCGGGTTTATTGCTGATGTTAGGCGGCTTTCTATTCGGCTGGGCAAAGCCTGTACCAGTCAATTTTTCCGCTCTTAACAATCCGAAACGGGACATGATTTTTGTTGCGCTTGCCGGACCAGGCGCGAATCTGGTAATGGCTTTTATCTGGGGACTGGTTGGCCTGGTTGCACAGTATCTGCCGGGCTATGCCGCCTCGCCGCTATTGTTTATGTCTGTCGCGGGGCTTTACATCAACGCCATTCTGATGCTGCTCAACCTGATACCTGTACCGCCGCTGGATGGCGGCAGGGTGGCGGTTGGATTACTGCCAATGTCTTTGGCAAGATCCTACAGCAAGTTGGAGCCCTACGGTCTGTTTATCATACTGGGTCTTCTGGCCACAGGCATGCTGGGAAAGATTCTGCTTTTACCCCTTTCTGCCTTTCTTTCTTTTATGGCATCATTGTTCTCTATTCCAGTTTTCGGGCTGGTGCAATATATAACCTGACACGGAGTTGAGTGTAGTGTTTCATATTATTTGGCGATTAAGAGGCCCACAAATGGTTCAAGACAAGGCGCAGTTCGCAGGCAATGGAATTCCCTTGCCAAAAACTGCAACGCCGTATTGAGCCATTTGTGGGCCGCCCTTCGGGCGCGGCGAGAAACCGTCATCTACGGCGTTAGGTTTCTTGCAAAGGGAGCAGCCATTTACTGCGAAACCTGCCTTGTAGCTAACGCTTTCTCGTCACGCTTAATAGTCAAATAATATGAAACACTACACTAGATTAATAACAACTTCTGGCAGACCGGAAAGAGTGGTTTCCGGCATGCGTCCCACAGGTCGTCTTCACCTTGGGCATTATCATGGCGTGTTGAAAAACTGGGTGAGTCTGCAGCATGAATATGACTGTTTTTTCTTTGTCGCAGACTGGCATGCCCTGACGACTCATTATGAAGAGCCTGAAGTCATCTCCGAGAGTATTCAGGACATGGTGATTGACTGGCTTGCGGCGGGTATCGATCCAGGGAATGCGACGCTGTTTATTCAGTCTCGGGTGCCGGAGCATGCTGAGTTAACATTGTTATTATCCATGTTTATGCCATTGGGCCGGCTGGAAAGGGTGCCTAGTTTCAAAGATCAACAGGCGAAACTGCGTGAACGCGACCTGGCCACGCTGGGTTTTCTAGGATATCCCTTGCTGCAGGCGGCCGATATTCTGATCTACCATGCAGGCCTGGTGCCGGTCGGTGAAGATCAGGTGCCACATATCGAGTTAGCTCGGGAAGTCGCTCGTCGCTTTAACTATTTATACGGACGGGAACCCGGTTTTGAAGAAAAAGCCGAAGCTGCGATTGACAAGATGGGTAAGAAACCGGCAAAAATGTATCGAAGTTTGCGTACTGCCTATACAGAACAGGGTGATCATGAAGCGCTGGCACGTGCACGTGCCCTGCTGGATGATCAGAAGAACCTAACGCTGGGTGACAAGGAGCGTCTGTTTGGTTACCTGGAAGGTGGTGGTCGTCTGATTCTTGTTGAGCCTGAAGCCAGGCTGACGGAGGCCTCCAGGGTGCCGGGTCTGGATGGCCAGAAGATGTCAAAATCCTATAACAACACCATCAAGCTGCGCGATGATCCTGTGCAGCTTGAAAAAACACTGCGGGCAATGCCAACAGATCCGGCACGCGTACGTCGCACCGATCCTGGTGAGCCCGGTAAATGTCCGGTCTGGCAGTTCCACCTGATCTACTCCAGCGATGAAGTTCGCAGCTGGGTAGAAGAAGGTTGTACCACTGCAGGCATAGGTTGTCTGGATTGCAAAAAGCCACTCATCGATGCATTGTTGAAGGAGCAGGGTGAGTTGAGAAAACGTGCTGAGCCGTATGTTAATGATCCCAGTCTTGTACGGAATATCATTTCAGACGGTTGTGAGCGGGCACGAGAAGTTGCAGAAGAGACCATGCGTGAAGTACGTGAGAATATGGGTCTGGACTGGAATTAGCTGGGGAGATTCAATGACACAGGAAAGTATCCAGAAGGAAATGCCCTTCGCAATGGTGCGTGGGGAAGTTGTGACGGAACCACCGAAAGACCTTTATATCCCTCCTGAGGCGATGGAGGTCTTTCTTGATACTTTCGAAGGACCACTGGACTTATTGCTGTATCTAATCCGCAAGCAGAACCTGGATATACTGGACATTCCTGTTGCTGAAATTACCCGCCAGTATATGGGCTATATCGATTTGATGCAGAAAATGAACCTGGATCTTGCTGCCGAGTATATGGTCATGGCAGCTATGCTGGCGGAGATAAAATCTCGCATGTTGTTACCACGTCCGGAATCTGAAGATGAGGATGAGGATGAGGAGGATCCTCGTGCATTACTGGTTCGTCGACTGCAGGAATATGAGCGTTACCGGCAGGCGGCACTGGATATTGAGAAATTACCGCGGGTGGGGCGGGATATATTCCTGTCAAATCCTGTACGAGACCATATAAAACCACAAAAGAAGGGTCCACATGTTGAAATTCATGATCTGCTGATGGCCTTTGTAGCAGTAATGAAACGGGCTGATGAGAAGAAAAGTTTTAATATCAATCGTGAAATTTTGTCGACCAGGGAGCGCATGAGTATGGTTCTTGACCGGCTCAACAACAGGGACTTCATTCCCTTCGAGTCTTTTTTCGAAAAGGAGGAAGGAAAGATGGGCCCGGTTGTTACCTTCATGGCCATACTGGAATTATTGAAGGAGCATCTGATATTGATTGTTCAGAATGAGCAGTTTGCACCGATACATGTGAAAGCGGCAGCATAGTGCTCTTTCAATGTGATATTGCCGGGTTCAGTTGGTCTGTCAGCGTTCAGGGCAAGGCGTGCCTCGAAGCGAATGGCCATAGTCCTTTGCAAGAGGCAGAACGCGGCCATGGACGCTGACAGACCAATCCTTCGGACGCTCCTTCCTGTGGTGTCCCTCAGCAGCGTTGCGGTGCTTGACAAGGACTGGGCCATTGCCGGGGGCGCACCATGCCTTGCTGCGAAACACCACAGGAACGCTGAACCCGGCAATATCACATTGAAAGAGTACTAACGATGGATACAAATAATGGTATGAGCGCAAATGACGAATCAAGGTTTAGCTCGGATCAACCAGACGAGTTGAAGAATATTATCGAAGCGGCAATCATGGTCAGTGAAGTGCCGATTACTGTTGATCGCATACTTGGAATGTTTCTCGATGCAACAAAACCGGAACGTGCGACAGTAAAAGAATTATTGCTTGAGCTTGAACAGGATTATGCAAAACGTGGTTTTGAACTCAGGTGCATCGATAAGGGTTATCGACTGCAAACCCGTGAAGAATACTCTCCCTGGCTGGCTCGTTTAAGTACCGGCAGACAGCCGCGCTACTCACGTGCCATGCTCGAAACCCTGGCTATTATCGCCTATAGGCAACCGGTCACGCGTGGTGAAATCGAGGAAATACGTGGGGTCGCTGTCAGTACTGATATAATACGAACCCTGCAGGAAAGAGAATGGATACGTCAGCTTGGAGTACGCGATGTGCCGGGAAAACCTGCCCTGTTTGGAACCACAAAAAACTTTCTTGAATACTTTAGTCTTGAAGGCCTGAGTCAGTTGCCGACGCTGCAGGATATCCGTGATATGGATACCATTGCTGCTGAACTTAACATGGAGTTGCCGCTTGAGGATAATGCAGTGGACAGGCCTGATGACAAAATTGACAATGAAGCAAAAAGTGCGGCTGAAAAAAATTCGCAAGCCGATATGCTGGAAAATTTGCCGGTTACTGATGACCGTCAACCTGTAGAAAACGCTTCATCAAATGATGAGAATTTAGTGACAACAGACGATTCCTCAGAAAATGAAGAATCTCCTGTTAAGAAAATTAATGAAACAGACAGCAATCAGAAAAAATCGGGTTGAAGCCAAATATTAATGAAACCTGAGCGTATCCAGAAGGTTATGGCGCAGGCCGGTGTTGGCTCACGACGGCAGATAGAATCATGGATCAGGGAAGGCAGAATTTCTGTTGATGGCAGGCCGGCAGAGATTGGCCAGTTGATTACCCGTGAACAGCGCTTCACCCTCAATGGAAAGCCACTGAGATTAAGGCAGAAGGCACCGACCCGAGTTATCATACTAAACAAACCGGAAGGCACGATATGCTCAAGAAACGATCCAGAACACAGTAATACTGTTTTTGAATTATTACCGCGCACCAAACATGATCGCTGGGTGCTAGTGGGCCGGCTGGATATAAATACCTCCGGTCTGTTGCTGGTAACCAATAACGGCGAACTGGCCAACCGACTGATGCACCCGTCATATGAGATAGAACGTGAATACGCTGTGCGTGTACTGGGTGAAGCGACGCCCGAACAATTACAGCAACTGCTGGATGGAATAGAACTCGAGGACGGGCCTGCATCCTTCCTCAGTATCGGCGAAAGCGAAGGGTCTGGGAGCAACCACTGGTACCATGTGGTTTTGAAAGAAGGCAGGAACCGTGAAGTCCGCCGTCTGTGGGAGGCGGTAGGTTTGAAAGTCAGCCGCTTGATTCGTATCCGTTATGGCATGATAGCTCTGCCGCGATTGTTGCGAGGCCAGCACAAAGATCTCCCCGAAAAACAGATCACTGCACTGATGCAGTCAGTGGGTATGCGGAATAAACCAGAAAAAAAGATACCAGAAAAAAACAGACCGGGAAAAAAGGCAGGGGCCGGTCAGAAAAAAAGACAGAAGAAGGATGCTCATAAAGAAGCAAGCAGAGATAACTCCCGGGATTCTCTTTACGGAAAGCATAGAAGAAGTAAAAAGACCGATCGCCAACCGGTGCGACGTCGTACTCGTCGATGAGTAAAAAGAACCGATTCGTCCACATATACGAACTACTCGATACACACCATGGCCCACAAAACTGGTGGCCGGCCGATACGCCCTTTGAGGTGATGGTCGGTGCGGTACTGGTACAAAATACCACATGGAGAAACGCTAGTGCAGCAATCAGCTGTCTGAAAAAGGCCAGATTAATGTCCCCATCCGCCATCAGAAATACACCCATTAATGACCTTGCTGACTTTATCGTCAGTAGCGGCTATTTCAATATTAAAGCACAGCGATTAATGGCACTGTGTGAATGGCTGGAAGAAAGTGGCGGTATTGATCAAATTCAACGACAATCATTAAAGCCATTACGCAGGAACCTTCTTAGTGTGCATGGCATTGGGCCCGAAACGGCCGATGATATTCTACTCTATGCATTTGACAGACCGGTTTTTGTGATTGATTCCTATACGCGTAGATTGTTTTCAAGACTTGGACTGATTTGGCGTGAAGCGGGTTATGAATCCTTGCGCGGATGTTTTGAAAAGGCACTTGAAAGAGATGTGGGAGTTTTTAATCAATATCATGCTTTGATTGTTGTTCATGCAAAGGGCACCTGTAAGAAGCAACCGAGATGTGAGACGTGTTGCCTGGCAGTGTTGTGTGACGGCGTGGTGGAAAATATTTTATAATGGTGCCTATATTGAACTTAATTCCAGCCGTAAAAAGGAATATAGAATGGATATATTAGTAAATACTAAAAACTGGTTAATCGGAATTTTCGGTACCGAAACCTGGATGATTCAAGTCTTTATCGTAATTTTTGCAGCTCTAGTTTTTGATTTAATTCAAAAACGAATGATTAAAAAGCTGCTTGCCAAAACAGAGAAAACAAAAACCCCCTGGGATGACGCATTAGTAACATCAATCCAGAAACCCCTGAGTCTGTTTATATGGGTGCTAGGAATCAGCTTCGGCGCAGATATTATTAGGGTTCATGCAGATGCAACGATCTTTGATGCAGTACCAGTTCTTCGCGATGTCGGTGTCATTTCTTCCATCATCTGGTTCATGCTTCGATTTATTCACCAGGCCGAAAAGAACATTATTTGCTACCGTAAAGATGAAGATGATGCCATCGATGCTACAACAGTTACTGCAATAGCCAAGTTGTTACGCCTGTCAGTAATTATCACCGGTGCTCTGGTGATCTTGCAGGCGCTCGGCATTAGCATCACCGGCCTGCTGGCTTTCGGTGGTATTGGTGGAATCGCCATAGGTTTTGCAGCAAAGGATCTACTCGCCAATTTTTTTGGCGGCTTGATGATCTATATGGATAGACCCTTTTGCGTTGGTGACTGGATCAGGTCATCCGATAAAGAAATTGAAGGAACGGTAGAATATATAGGCTGGCGTCTGACACGAATACGTACCTTTGATAAACGGCCTCTATATGTGCCGAATTCTGTGTTTGCCAACATTGCTGTTGAAAATGCGTCACGCATGACTAACCGTAGAATTAAGGAAACCATTGGTATCCGGTATGAGGATGCAGATAAGATGGATGCTATTGTCAGTGATGTAAAAGAGATGCTGAGAAATCATCAGGAAATTGATGCTTCTATGACATTGATAGTGAATTTCGATACCTTTGCTGCTTCATCACTGGATTTTTTTATCTATACTTTTACAAAAACAACAGAGTGGGTGCGCTTCCACGAAATAAAACAGGATGTCCTGTTGAAGGTTCTTAGAATTATTGAATCACATGAGGCAGAGTGTGCATTTCCAACGACAACACTGCATGTTGCCAGTGTTGAGAATGCAGCTGAAAATTAATAAGAAGCAGCCTGTTCGGTTTTGCTCTACGAACAGGTTTCAATATCAAAAAGCAAAAAATACTCATTACTCCAGCACACTTCTAGTCGGATGAGTATATTTGCAAAAAATGGGATCTGACTCGGGTTCTCCTGGCTCTGTTTTTAAAAACCATTGATGTTAAAAAATTATATGTGATACACCTTGCCAAGTCTGTCAAGTGGACTATGCTTTTAAACGGGTGAAGTAATAACGATATTCTTGCAGTGGACGATAGAGAGCTAGATGGTGGCTATGTATGGCCTGGTATCAGGTTCCAGGCTGTGGAGTCCGGCAAATCACTAAATAATTTTAGTATATCAATTCTTAAAAATTAGAGGGTAAAGCGATGAAAAAATTCATTCTTGTCGATAAACAGGGTAACACCAGTGACCAGCAGCACATAGAAACTGGTAAATTTCATATGAAAGATGGCGATGCGGTAAATAAGTCTGTCGCGATTATCATGAATAGCGGAGATAATTCCCCCATTCTAGCGGTGTTGAATTATCCTGACACTATTGATGATGGGCTTAAAATGTTTTTGTTACATGTATGGAATCTTGACAATGAAGGATATTCCATTGTTAAAGAAGTAGAGTTACCGACAATTACTGCTGAACATAAGCTTACCTTTGCGATTAAGGCGGTCGGAGCAATTTATGACTTTCCTGCCTATAAGAAGTGGGCTGATGGATGGGTTAGTGGGAGTGATCATTCTATGGATTCGCTTAAAATCATAACAAGTAAGGTCGAGGATGAAATTAAAGAGCTGGATAATATACAGAAAATTTCCTATTCAATGGGCCTTGATCTTGATGAAAAGGACGGTGTGAAAAAGGCCCAGTTCGAAAGAGCCAGAGTGGTATTTCATGCAGCTGCGCTGTCGCAGAATTCTCTGGAAGACAAGTACTTCAATACGAAAATTGCACAAGTCTTCAATGGTATAGAAGAGTTCGTCGATTCAGAGAGTCTAATCAATATGTCTGATGATGTACTTCAGGCAGCTTAAAAGAAACCCAGGTTTTGTGAGTGTTTCGTCCTTCGTGGACGAGGCACTTTCGTTTTTTATTTTAAGGCAGTAAAAGAGTTGATGTTGAAAACATTTAAACCATAATAATTACATCCAGCAGACTGTCAAACTTATCATGATTTTTGCTATTGCAAAAAGTCGCACCAAATATGCCAGCCGCTGATACAAGCGTTATAAGGCAAAAGACGTAGTGCAATAATGAAAGTTGTCTTACTACCAGGATTAGATGGAACAGGGATTTTATTTAAACCATTAACTGACGCTTTATCAAAAGATATAGATACGATGGTTATATCATATCCTCCAGATTTAAATATGAGCTATCGAGAATTAGTAGAGTTTGTTATGGGCCAACTTCCCAAAGAAGAATTTATCTTAGTTGGGGAGTCATTTTCTGGGCCTATTGCATATCAGATAGCATTACTTAAACCAAAGACTATTAAATCGGTAATATTTGTAGCAACCTTTCTCGAGAATCCACGGCGGTATTTTCTAAATTTATCCAGATTACTTCCAAAGAATTTTATTCTGACAATGCCTATACCGGATTTTATCGTGAGATATTTCATATTGGGTTCGGCTGTAGACAGGCAGGTTATAAATTTATACAAACAAACGATAAAAAAAAGATCACCAAGCGTCCTTTCGTTTAGGCTAAATGAAATAAGTAAACTTTCGGCAAGTAAGGAACCATGTGATTTAAGAGCAATATACATACAGGCAACGAATGATTTGCTGGTTCCAGGTTCATGTGTGGAGGTATTTAAAAAAGTGTTTAAAAGATTAAATGTATTTCGTGTAAGAGGCTCTCATTTTATACTACAAACAAACCCAATAGCTTGTGCGGAAATCATAGAAAATGAAATACGCTTTATAACAGGGCAGTCAACCATTTCCATGGTTTGTCACGACTGCAAAGGATTATAAAATAATTTCTTTTTGTCTCCCGTTGAGTGTTCCGAGGGGGTTAGCCATAAAAAACTCATCAGTTGTTTGGGATTATCAAATCGGGTTAAATCACCAAGTTCTGCCATCATGGTCACGGCAACAACCATTCTCACACCTCGCAATGCCATCAGTGATTGAACAATGGGGTATAAACGCCATTGTTTTGTGTGGGTTAGAATCTCCTGCTCCAGGCGTTTAACCCGTGCATTGGCTTCTGTGACTGTGTTGACGTATTCCTGAAATACAAAGATC